>NZ_JAABLT010000010.1:0-247500 GCF_009915125.1 Proteus sp. G2673 | reverse complement strand
TTTCTGAGGCTGGCAATAGTTTTTTTAAAAAAAATGTTTGTTTGTTGGTAAATTAAACGAAGTGCCTATTTTTTGTGGCTTTTTAGCCATTTTGGCAAGTCTGCAAGGCTATCGAGAACAAAATCTGCACACTGTTGTGCCTCTTCAGTTATCTCTTTTCCTGTACGAACAAGAATTTTATGCCCCACTTCTGCAGCTTTTGCCGCCAACATATCTTCTTTTTTATCGCCAACCATATAAGAAGAAGCCATATCTATATTTAATTGTGCTTTCGCATCCATAAACATACCTGAAGCGGGTTTGCGACAATCACATTCTTTCTTATATTCTTCTACAGTGGCGTCAGGATGATGGGGACAATAATAGATACCATCTAAATCAACCCCCCTATCAGCCAAAGACCAATCCATCCATTCAGTTAAATGTAAAAATTGATCTTCACTATAGTAGCCACGACCAATGCCCGATTGATTAGTCACGAGTACCAAGGCATATCCCATCGCTTTTAATTCAGCCATTGCCTCAATAACGCCATCGATAAACTCAAAGTTATCAATTTCAGACACATAACCATGGTCTATATTAATAGTTCCATCGCGATCTAAAAAAATCGCAGAAATCCCCTTGCTCACAACATTACTCCATTTAGACATTTTTATTAGTATCGCATGTTTTTTCTTATATAGAGAATGATATCCATAGCTTTCTTTATTACTCGTCAACTCTTTTTTATTGACTTGGACGTCTAGACGCCTTAACATCTATTTTAACTCGGGCAGAATAGTCTTTATGTCCCATATCTACTTATATAAAGAAAAACATGATTAAACTGACGAATATAAACAAAGTGTTTAAGCAGGGAGAGCGTTCAATACAAGCGCTATCAAACATTAACCTGCATGTACCACAAGGGCAGATTTTTGGTGTTATCGGATCGTCAGGAGCGGGTAAAAGTACATTAATACGTTGTGTGAACATGTTAGAAAAACCAACTTCAGGTGAAGTGCTTGTTGATGGTCGTGATCTCACTAAGTTATCTGATAAAGAATTAACAAAAGCACGTCGTGGCATTGGTATGATTTTCCAACATTTCAACTTACTGTCTTCTCGTACAGTATTTGATAATGTGGCTCTACCATTAGAACTTGATAATACACCACGTACTGAAATTAATAAGCGTGTTAATGAGTTACTTGAATTAGTCGGTTTGTCAGATAAGAAAGAGTATTATCCAGCAAATTTATCTGGTGGGCAAAAGCAACGTGTTGCAATTGCACGCGCATTAGCAAATTCACCAAACGTTTTATTGTGTGATGAAGCAACTAGCGCCCTTGATCCAGCAACAACACGTTCTATTTTAGAATTACTAAAAGATATTAACCGTCGTTTAGGCCTCACCATTTTATTAATCACTCATGAAATGGACGTTGTAAAACGTATTTGTGATCAGGTTGCAGTCATAAGTGGTGGTGAATTAGTTGAAAGTGATGCAGTGAGTGCCGTTTTCTCTCATCCCAAGACACCTGTTTCTCAGGCTTTTATCCAATCAACACTGCAATTGGATATTCCTGAAGATTACAAAGAACGTATGAAACCAGAGTGGGAGGAAGGGTTATTCCCATTATTAAAACTTGAATTTAACGGTCAATCAGTTGATGCACCATTAATGTCCATTGTTGCTCGTCGTTTTGACGCAGATATTAATATTTTAAGTTCACAAATGGACTATGCTGGCGGTGTTAAGTTTGGTGTGATGTTAGCTGAGCTACATGGTAAGAATGGTAATACTGAAAAGTCGATTGCGTTTTTAGAAGAGCATCATGTGAAAGTAGAGGTTCTCGGTTATGTCTGAAGGAATGATTTATTTATTAATTAGTGGGATCTGGGAAACCTTAGTCATGACCTTCGTTTCAGGCTTCTTTGGTTTTATCATCGGGCTACCACTTGGTGTTTTACTTTATGTCACTCGTCCTGAACAAATTATGGCAAATCCACCTGCCTATCGTGTGATCTCAGCACTTGTGAATATTTTTAGGGCTATCCCTTTTATTATCTTACTTGTATGGATGATCCCTTTTACTCGCTTGGTTGTAGGAACATCTATTGGCTTGCAAGCGGCTATCGTGCCATTAACTGTCGCTGCTGCACCTTTTATTGCTCGCATGGTCGAAAATACGCTATTGGAAATCCCACAAGGATTAATTGAAGCATCTCGTTCTATGGGTGCAACACCAATGCAAATCATTAAGAAAGTTTTATTACCAGAATCTTTACCAGGCTTGATTAATGCTGCAACTATTACACTAATTACATTAGTGGGTTACTCAGCAATGGGGGGAGCTGTTGGTGCAGGTGGTTTAGGTCAAATTGGCTATCAATATGGTTATGTTGGCTATAATGCAATGGTAATGAATATTGTCATTGTTCTACTCGTTATTCTTGTTTTTATCATTCAGTTTTTCGGCGATCGCTTAGTAAAGCTGACAACACATAAATAATTAGATTGAAGGTTTTAATTATTAAATCGAAACCTTTTAATTAACGGATCAAATAAGGGTAAATGTATGTCATTGAAATTTAAATCGCTCGCAGTCGTAAGTGCTTTAATTGGCGCATTAGCATTAGCTGGTTGTGGTGAAAAAGAAAAAGATCCAAACCATATTCGTGTTGGTGTTATTTCTGGCTCTGAGCAACAAGTTGCAGAAGTAGCAAAACAAGTTGCTAAAGATAAATATGGTCTTGATGTAGAACTCGTTACTTTCAATGACTTCGTCATGCCTAATGAATCATTAAGTCGTGGTGATATCGACATTAATGCGTTCCAACATAAACCTTATTTAGACCAACAAATTAAAGATCGCAATTACAAAATAACAGCTGTAGGAAATACATTTATTTATCCTATCGCGGGTTATTCTAAAAAGATTACTGATTTAGCCGATTTACCTGATGAAGCACAAGTGGCTATTCCTAATGATCCAACAAACTTAGGTCGCTCACTGCTGTTATTAGAAAAAGTTGGGTTAATTAAATTAAAAGATGGCGTAGGTCTATTACCTACTAAGCTTGATATTATTGAAAACCCTAAAAAATTACAATTAGTTGAATTAGAAGCACCGCAATTACCTCGCTCATTAGATGATCAAAAAATCTACTTAGCAGTAATTAACACTACTTATGCAAGCCAAGTCAATTTAACACCAGCTAAAGACGGTATTTTCGTTGAAGATAAAGACTCTCCATATGTAAATATCATTGTTGCACGCGAAGATAATAAAGACAGTGAGAATGTGAAGAAATTTATTCAAGCTTATCAAACAGATGAAGTGGATAGTGCTGCAAATAAAATCTTTAACGGCGGTGCAGTAAAAGGCTGGTAATACGTCAATATTTAACTTAATTATAAAAAAGGCGGACATTTGTTCGCCTTTCTCTTTTTTACTTGGCTAATTTGCATTAAATTATAGCCGTTTAATTTTTGTATAGACAATAATAAAGAGGATATTACCCATGCACATGCGCTTGCTACTTCTTGGCATCATGGCGCTGTTTATGACAGGTTGTTCAATGCAGAATTCATCTGATGTTGATCAGTCTAAATTTACGGATATGCGTTTAAATAAACCTGGGCAACCACAAAAACCTAAATCACAAACTTTACCTTCAGTGCGTATCGTTGAAAAAACAGAAGATCTTTTAGGCGCTCCATTTAAAGATCTCGGTATTGTCGCCGGTGAGTCTTGTCGCCAAACATTACAGGATCCACCAGCAAGTTTGCCTATTGCTAAAAAAAGAATGGCAACAAAAGCAGCCTACAAAAATGCAAATGCCGTTTTGTTACATGAATGCCAAATTGTCACAGGCTTAGGTTGCTACCAATCTGCTATTTGTGAAGGCACTGCACTACTTATTACTAAATGAACACCTACCAAATGAATCCTATAGGGTATATTTCGAGCCCTTATAAAGAAAAATTTGCCGTTCCACGCCAACCTGGATTAATCCAGGATGGCGGCGGGCAACTTATTCTACATACACCTTATAATCACCCTGATACAGTTAGAGGTTTAGAGCAATTTAGCCACCTTTGGTTGATCTTTGTTTTTCATCAAACAGCACAACATGGTTGGCATCCACTCGTTCGCCCCCCTAGATTAGGCGGTAACGCCAAAGTTGGTGTATTTGCAACTCGCTCAACCTTTCGTCCCAACCCAATTGGTATGTCATTGGTTGAATTGAAAAAAGTAAATACCGAGAATCAATCTGTTATTTTAGAACTAGGTAGCCTCGATTTAGTTGATGGCACGCCTATTCTTGATATTAAGCCTTATTTACCCTTTGCAGAATCTCGCCCAAATGCAATTGCAGGATTTGCACAAGAAGCACCAGATAATGAAATGCCTGTTTTCTTTTCGCAGGTTGCATTAGAACAACTGCAACATTATGCGAACGAATATCCTCATCTTTCTCGTTTTATTACTCAAGTATTACAACAAGATCCTCGCCCTGCTTATAAAAAAAATGAGCAAAGTGATAGGATCTATGCGGTACACTTACTCGAATTTAATATTCGCTGGCAAGTGAATGAACAACAGACACTTGTTCTTAGTATAGAACCGCGATAACTTGCTATTATCTTCATTGATATTGCTATCATGAATAATCTAATCTGAGAGTCATTCGCATGTCTTTAGACAAATCAGATTGAAAAAAATGCTTTGCCCCTTTTGGCAGACCTAAGTCACTGGTAGACTAAAGTCCTTTTCTAATTATATTGATGTAGACTGGCGTGACAGTCAGCCTAAGTATTTTTGTTCTAATGGAACCTAATAATGCGTACTAGCCACTATTTGCTCTCTACTTTAAAAGAGACACCTGCTGATGCAGAAATTGTCAGCCACCAACTTATGCTTCGCGCAGGCATGATCCGTAAACTCGCATCTGGTCTTTATGATTGGATGCCGACAGGGGTTCGTGTTCTAAGAAAAATTGAAAAAATTGTTCGTGAAGAGATGGACAACGCTGGATCACTTGAGATTTCAATGCCCGTTGTTCAACCCGCTGACTTATGGCTAGAAAGTGGTCGCTGGGAACAGTATGGCCCTGAATTACTGCGTTTTTCAGACAGAGGCGAGCGCCAATTTGTTTTAGGCCCGACTCATGAAGAAGTCGTTACAGATATTGTTCGTAATGAAATTACCTCTTACAAACAACTTCCACTGAACTTATATCAAATTCAAACTAAATTCCGTGATGAAGTACGCCCTCGTTTTGGTGTTATGCGTTCTCGTGAATTTATCATGAAAGATGCTTACTCATTCCATATCTCTCAAGAGTCTTTACAAGAGACTTACGACAGAATGTACGAGGCTTACAGCAAAATTTTCTCACGTATTGGTTTAGATTTCCGTCCAGTACTTGCAGATACTGGCTCGATCGGTGGCAATGCCTCTCATGAATTCCAAGTTTTAGCAGACAGCGGTGAAGATGATATTGTCTTCTCGACTGGCTCTGACTATGCAGCCAATATCGAATTAGCAGAAGCAGTCATGCCTGCGACACCACGAACAGCTGCAACTGAAGAATTACGTTTAGTGGATACACCCAACGCTAAAACAATTGCTGAATTAGTCGAACAGTTCAATCTACCAATTGAAAAAACAGTTAAGACACTGATTGTTCATGGTACAAAAGAAAGTGGTCACCCATTAGTTGCATTATTAGTCCGTGGCGATCACGAGCTTAATGAAGTTAAAGCAGAAAAATGCGCTATCGTTGCATCACCTTTAACTTTCGCTACTGAAGCCGAAATACGCCAAGCTGTAAACGCAGGCCCTGGTTCACTAGGCCCTGTTAATCTACCACTACCCGTTATTATGGATCGTTCTGTCTCTGTAATGAGTGATTTCAGCGCAGGTGCAAACGTTGATGGTAAACATTATTTTGGTATCAATTGGGAGCGCGACCTGCCTGTTGCTGAAATTGCTGACATCCGTAACGTTGTTGAAGGTGATCAAAGCCCAGACGGCAAAGGAACGTTGCTAATCAAACGTGGTATTGAAGTTGGTCATATCTTCCAACTTGGCACAAAATACTCAGAAGCATTAAAAGCAACCGTACAAAACGAAGAAGGCCATAATCAAATCGTTACTATGGGTTGTTATGGTATTGGTATAACTCGTATCGTTGCTGCAGCTATTGAACAAAATCATGATGCACGCGGTATTATTTGGCCAGATGCGATTGCACCATTCCAAGTTGCTATTTTACCAATGAATATGCATCGTTCTTATCGTGTTAAAGAAGTTGCTGACAGACTTTATGACGAATTACGCGCTCAAGGTATTGATGTTCTATTTGATGATCGTAAAGAACGTCCAGGTGTCATGTTTGCTGATATGGAGCTTATCGGTATTCCACACACGATCGTAATTGGTGATCGTAACTTAGACAACAACCAAATCGAATATAAAGCACGTCGTAGTGATGATAAATCACTCGTCAATGTTGACGATGTCGTTGCTTTTATCAAAGAGCAACTCGCTTAATTATCAAGCCCTTTATTGAATAGCTTGATTAATAAAAAAAACCCGCTGATGCGGGTTTTTGTTTAGAAAAATAAAAATTTAACTTCTGCCGCTGCTGTGATTTCCACAAGAGCCATGGCGATTAAACCGAGGCTTCTCGTCTGTAACCACTAGTGCTCGATCAAATTGGCCATCTTCCATCGAAGGTCGAATACTGTAATAACCATTAACTTCGAGGTAAACAGGTGTTCCACCCTCAACACCGGTTGAGAAATAACCTTTTTCCAATTCAATGCCACTGGCTGCGTAAACGCGCCCTGATTGACAATCTTTAAACGTACCTGCATCGGCAAAATAGGTATATTCACCTGCAAGCTGTTTAGGCTGAACTTTAGCTAAGGTATAATTTAGCTCTGAATTAATAACGTTGCCATCAATATCAAGCATAACTAATTTATCTTCGCGAGGTAAATAATAGCTTTTCTCACCATAGCTATTAGTCAACGTCAGCTTATCTTTACCTAATACCCATGTTCCCGATTCAAAGAAACTACGTTTCTCATCAGGTAAACCTTGATAGCTTTGCTCCATAACATAAGAGCCATCTTGATTAACAAGAATTGTTGTGTCGATACCAGAGCAATCGGCACAAGGCAGAATACTGTTGTAAGTTTGGTCTACAATTTTTCCATCAAGTGACAAGCCAATATTATTTTGACAACCTGACAGTACAAATAACCCAGCAGCAACGGCTGCAAATAAAAATTTTTTCCCCATCATCAACTCCCTACATTCTGGGTACTTTTTAATAAATCATTTTCAATATAATTCTAACATTTTTTAAGATAAAAAGGGGCAATAAAACAAGCTTTAAGATAAATCACCCATAATGTTAATTATTTCTCAAATCGCTTCGAATAAAGCACTATTTCAGAAAATTATTATAATAACTATTGTGCTCACATCGAATAACAGCATAATGATTTTATTCTGAATTATTCACTGGCGACAACACCGCCACGAAAGAGTGGTGAGGGAATATGTCAACAAATACAGAATATCAACCAATTAACTGTGATGATTATGAGTATCTGGAGTTAGCATGCCAGCGTGGTTTAGCACTCCATATTGAATTACATGATGGTGAGCTTATTGAAGGCATTGCTGATGATCTTTTCTTAAGCAAAAGGGTTGAATACCTAAAAGTCAAAACATCTGAAGGCTCTAAAGATTTACGACTGGATGTTATTGCCAGTTTTTCTAATCCCGAACTTGGGACAATCATTATCAAATCGGAATAACCGAATAAAGAACAGCCGCCAACAGGCGGTTGTTCATTCATAAGCCTTTCGCCACTCAATAGTAATAGCGTGTTCTGATGTTGCTTTCCCCTCAAAAGTAACAAATGTGTCAATAGCTGCAATTAACGTATCATTATAATAAATTAATGGAATTCGTGTTCTACGCCAAGGCGCAACATCAAGCTCTTGCCAAATCTTTTTACTATGTCGAGCGTGCTCTCGCCCCACAATACGCAAAGATGCTTGTGTCAAACCAAAACGAACGGTGACTTTTTCATCCTTTGAAGGCGCTCTAACGGTATTTTTTCCTGTTGCAGTTGTTAGTGATAAAACCCCTAATCCACTAGGTAAAGACAGTGATTGAGTAAGTGGCCATTCAATAATTTTATTAACAGGATCATCGATTATTGGTACAAGATAAAGGCGTTGTTTATAACGTCTGACTTCATCTTGATAAAATTGTAACTTAGGCTCTGCATCAGCTTTGGCTAAAGCAACTTCTTGCCATAATCGTAAAATTTGTTGTCTAGAGGGCATGGCTTTATTATGTTGAGCGAACCAACGCCTTAATAACGCATTACGTTTTATCACACTACAAAGAGCAAGTTGCTTGATGTCTAAACTGTGCTCGCTATCCATTAAAGCGTTAAGTTCTGGCTCCAACAGCTCATCCAATAGGGCTTCTTGCTCACCACACAGTGCCGCACTACGAGTCACCGATTGCGAAAAATGGGGCCATCGTTGCGTTAATAATGGCATAACTCGTAAACGTAAAAAATTACGATCATAGCTGTCGTCTTGATTACTATCGTCCTCTATCCAATCTAGCTCTTGTTCAGTAGCATAAAATTCAATTTGCTCACGTGTTATATTTAGTAATGGTCGAAGTAAATAACTATTCTCAAACATCATTTTGGCAGGCATTGAGGAAAGTCCAGCAGGACCACTGCCTCGCTTTAAAGCTAATAAAAAAGTTTCAGCTTGATCATCTTGGTGCTGAGCAGTCACTAACACTTGCTGTGGCTGTAAATATCGGCGAAATGCTTGATAACGCGCCTCTCTTGCACCATTTTCAAGACCGCCTTCTTTAGGATCTACATTCACTTTTTCACTGATAAAATTAACACGCCATTGCTGACAACATTGTTTACAATGGGCAAGCCAATCATCTGCTTTGATATTTAATCCATGATGAATATAGATAGCCGTTAATTCTAAAGGTAATTGAAATTCATCACGTAAACGTACAAGCCCTTGTAATAAAACTGTAGAATCTACTCCGCCACTAAAACCCACCAAGATTTTAGTGAAAGGATCAATTTGTTGTTTGATTTCTTTAAGGAGCAAACCGTATTCCTGTTTCATTGTATCGTCATTTATCAGTGAATTCAGATGATTATGTTAAGCTTTTCTAACCGATTTTGCACGAATACAACGTAGCCCTGAAAAATAAATGTAAGATTTAAGACGTTGCATTTTTAATGCAGAAAATAAGGCAGAATAAACACCATTCTGCCTTAAATAAACATAATTTACGCAGTAAAACCACCATCGACCAAATAAGAGGCTCCAGTGACAAACGAAGCTGCGTCACTAGCCAAAAAGGCCACAACATTAGCCACTTCTTCTGGCGTACCAAGGCGACCAATAGGGTGCAGTGTCGCTAACTTTTGCTTATCGAACTCACGTTCATCTAATAAAGGTGTTTCAATATACCCTGGGCAAACTGCATTAACGCGAATACCTTTGTTTGCATAATCAATGGCAAGTGTTTGTGTCAGTAATTTAACCCCACCTTTTGACGCACAATAGGCAGGAAATTCGTGTTGACTAACAAAGGTGCAAATCGAACTGCAATTAACAATTGCACCTGACAAATCGTTTTTTAGCCAATATTGAATTGCTGCACGATTAATCAGAAAGAGTCCATTAAGATTAACATCTAATACCTCTTTCCATTTTTCATACTCTAATTTATCTGCGATGTTATCAGTTAAAATACCTGCATTAGCAAAAATAAAATCCAGCCGCCCATATTTATTTACCACATAATCAATAAGCTGTTCGTTATCTTTTTCACTTCTCACATCCATTTGTATAAATTCACCCGAAAACCCTTTTTCTTTTAGGTATTTTTCTGCTTTTTGCCCTCGAGCTAAATTACTGCCAGTGATAACAACTGATGCACCTAAGGATAAAAACTTTTCTGCAGAAGCTAAGCCAATCCCGCTACTACCGCCTGTAATAATTCCTACTTTTCCACTAAACGATATCATCGCATTTTCCTTATTAAAGAATTAAATGACCTTATAAAATAATAGCTATTGCTTATTATTCTTTTAGTGGAAATTAGAATTAATATTGTTTTTGAGATGGACTTAACATACTGATATATAATATGTTATTGTTAATATCACTTGGTTTAATTATCTCAATAGGGATAGTTTTCAGAAAATCAAAAAAAACCCCATGTGATTAACATGAGGTTCATCAGAATTGATTCGGATATAATTAGATCAGCAATAGCCGTATTCCATTAAACGTTGGTAACGACGATTTGTTAGTTCTTCTGATTCAAACGCATCTAATTCTACTAAATCAGATTGAATTTGCGCTTTTAATGAAGCGGCAATTTCATCATAGTGGCGATGCGCACCACCTAAAGGCTCTGGAATAACCGTATCAATTAGCTTAAGCTCTTTTAAACGGTTTGCAGTGATACCCATCGCTTCAGCGGCTAATGGTGCTTTATCTGCGCTTTTCCAAAGAATGGACGCACAACCTTCTGGTGAAATAACAGAATAAGTGCTGTATTGCAGCATATTCACTTTATCACCAACACCAATCGCTAATGCTCCGCCAGAACCGCCTTCACCAATAACCGTACAGATAATTGGTACATTAAAGCGTGACATTTCACGTAAATTACGTGCAATTGCTTCTGATTGACCACGTTCTTCAGCACCAACACCAGGATAAGCACCCGGAGTATCAATAAAGGTGATGATAGGAAGATTGAAACGTTGCGCCATTTCCATTAAACGCAGTGCTTTGCGATAACCTTCAGGTGCAGGCATACCAAAATTACGGCGGATCTTTTCTTTTGTTTCACGCCCTTTTTGATGTCCAATAACCATCACTGGACGACCATCTAAACGCGCAATACCACCAACAATCGCTTTATCATCAGCATAAGCACGATCACCCGCTAATTCTTGGAAATCAGTAAAAATACGATGAATATAATCCAGTGTATAAGGTCTTAATGGATGACGCGCAAGTTGTGCCACTTGCCATGCACCAAGATCTGAAAAAATCTTACGTGTTAACTCTAGGCTTTTTTCTCTTAAACGTGAGACTTCTTCATCGATATTGATATCGATTTTTTCATCATGTTGGCTAACTGCAGTGAGCGAATCAATTTTCGCTTCTAACTCGGCAATTGGCTGTTCAAAATCCAGAAAATTAAGACTCATAACATTCCTATTTTAGTCAAATTCTAATTCTACCTGCTCATTACCCAGCAGAGTTCGCAGATCCGTTAAAAGCATATCCGTTGGCGTAACACGCCAAGTCGCACCAAATCGTAAACGTGCACAGGCATCATGCTTTTCAAAATAAAGGTGAACCGGTATCGTGCCTGAACGATGAGGTTCTAAAACATCGCGAAGACGATTTAATAATTGCTCATTAATTTGCCTGTCCGATAACGAGATAGCAAGTCCTCGTGCATATTTTTCACGGGCTTCGTTGATATCCATAAGTTCGCGGACTGTCATTTTAAGCCCACCATTAAAATCATCAAAGCTGACCTGCCCAGTAGCAATTAAAATCTTGTCTTGTTCTAATAAATGTTGGTATTTATCCAATGCATCAGAAAATAACATAATTTCTAAGCGGCCTGAACGATCATCTAAGGTACAAACACCGATCCGATTTCCACGTTTCGTTGTGAATACTTTAGAAGCAAGTACTAAACCTGCTACCTTCACCATTTGACCACGAGGTGTTGGTACTAAATCTTTTAGACGCGTTCCTGCCGCATATCGTTCAATTTCTTTTAAATAACGCGTGATCGGATGACCTGTTAAATATAAACCTAAAGTCTCTCGCTCACCTTCTAAAACAACTTGGTCTGGCCATTTAGGTATATTGGCATAAGAGCGCTCAACTTGTTCCGGTGCTTCAGCTAACACACCGAACATGTCAGATTGCCCTATTGCTTCAGCTTTGGCATGTTGGTCTGCGGCTTTTAATGCATCTTCTAATGAAGACATCAAAGCAGCCCGATGGGGCCCCAGCTTATCGAATGCGCCTGACATTATCAGTTTTTCCATCACTCGGCGATTCAATTTTTTCGTTTCTGTTCTAGCACAGAGATCAAAAATATCTTTAAAGTGACCGCCTTGTTGACGCGCTTCTACAATTGCTTCAATTGGACCTTCACCCACACCTTTTATGGCACCAATACCATAAACGATTTCACCTTCATCATTTACATGAAAATGATAAAGTCCACTATTAATATCAGGAGGTAGAACTTTTAATCCCATTCTCCAACATTCGTCCACTAACCCCACGACTTTTTCGGTGTTATCCATATCTGCGGTCATTACTGCAGCCATAAATTCAGCTGGATAGTGGGCTTTTAACCATAATGTTTGATAGGAAACCAAGGCATAAGCTGCTGAGTGCGATTTGTTAAATCCATAACCGGCAAATTTCTCCACCAAGTCAAAGATTTTCATAGCTAATTCACCATCTACACCATTTTTGATAGCACCTTCTTCAAAAACAGAGCGTTGCTTTGCCATCTCCTCAGGCTTTTTCTTACCCATAGCCCGTCGCAACATATCCGCACCGCCTAGCGTATATCCCGCAAGAACCTGTGCAATTTGCATAACTTGTTCTTGATATAAGATAACGCCATAAGTAGGCTCTAAAACGGGCTGTAGACTTTCATGTTGCCACTTAACATCAGGGTATGAAATTTCTTCAACACCGTGTTTACGGTCAATAAAGTTATCAACCATACCTGATTGCAATGGTCCTGGGCGGAATAGGGCAACTAGTGCGATCATATCTTCAAAACAGTCTGGACGTAGTCGCTTGATAAGATCTTTCATGCCACGAGATTCTAACTGGAATACCGCGGTTGTCTCTGAGCGCTGCAACATGTCAAAACTGCGCTGATCTGTCAATGATATTGCTGAGATATCAACAGGTTCGAGAGACTTTTTAGCTCGTCGGGCATTAATCATCTCTAATGCCCAGTTAATAATGGTGAGTGTTCTTAAACCTAAGAAGTCGAATTTAACCAGCCCCGCGTATTCAACATCATTTTTATCAAATTGTGTAACAGGGTTATTTCCCTCGGCATCACAGTAAAGTGGTGCAAAATCGGTAATTTTCGTTGGTGATATAACAACACCACCCGCGTGTTTACCTGCATTACGTGTCACCCCTTCTAATTTACGAGCCATATCAATAAGAGATTTGACCTCTTCATCGGCTTCATAAATTTCAGGTAATTGAGGTTCTGCTGCAAACGCTTTTTCTAACGTCATTCCCGGATCAGGAGGAACCAGTTTTGAAATTCTATCAACAAAACCGTAAGGATGCCCTAAAACACGGCCAACATCGCGAATAACTGCTTTTGCCGCCATCGTACCAAATGTAATAATCTGAGATACGGCATCACGACCATACATTTCAGCAACGTGATCAATAACTCTATCGCGTTTCTCCATACAGAAATCGACGTCAAAGTCAGGCATCGAAACACGTTCAGGGTTAAGAAAACGTTCGAAAAGCAAGTCAAATTCAAGAGGATCAAGATCTGTTATTTTCAGCGAATAAGCCACGAGTGAACCCGCACCTGAACCGCGCCCAGGACCAACAGGAACACCGTTATCTTTAGACCACTGAATAAACTCCATCACGATAAGGAAGTAACCAGGGAATCCCATCTGGTTAATTACTTTCAGCTCGATATCAAGACGTTCATCATATTCAGGGCGTCTTTTTTTCCGCTCTTCGGGATCTGGAAATAAAAAGGCTAGACGCTCTTCTAAACCTTCTTGTGATTTTTTAACAAGGAAATCTTCGGTACTCATATTCCCTGTTGGAAATTGAGGAAGGAAGTATTCCCCTAAACGGATCGTGACATTACAGCGTTTAGCGATTTCAACACTGTTTTCTAGTGCTTCAGGTATATCAGCAAATAATTCACACATTTCTTCTTCTGTGCGCATATATTGCTGAGGACTATAATTCTTAGGACGTTTGGGATCAGATAACGTAAAACCATCATGAATTGCGACACGAATTTCATGTGCGTCAAAGTCATCACTATCGAGAAAACAGACATCATTGGTTGCAACGACAGGCAGGCCTTTTTCAGAAGCCAGCGCAACAGCTTCATGAAGATAAGTTTCCTCATCAGTACGACCTGTACGAATAAGTTCTAGATAATAACTATCGGGAAAATGAGTTTGATAATACTCAAGACACTGATCAACTAAAGCCCGATTCCCTCGAAGTAGAAACTTCCCGACATCCCCCATTCTACCACCAGAAAGCAACAAGAGACCTTCTTTATAGGTTGTTAGCCACTCTTGTTTAATCGTTGGTCCCGCAGCTCCATAACCGTGTTTGTAAGCTTCTGAAATCAGTAAAGTAAGATTTTGGTACCCTACATTATTGCGTGCAAGAATAGTGAGATGAGCATATTCATCACCTAATAATTCTGTTTCAAGGTAAACATCAGCACCAATGATAGGTTTAATGCCCGCACCATGTGCAGCACCATAAAATTTCACTAATCCACATAAGTTAGTGAAATCAGTAATCGCAAAAGCAGGCATTCCCAGCGAAGCCACTTTCTTCACAAGAGGCCCTGTTTTTGCCAATCCATCGATCATTGAATAATCGCTGTGTACCCTAAGATGGATAAAACGAGGATCTGCCATAGTATTTAATTACTCTGTGGATTACTTTAAATTTAAAGCACGTTTTACAGGCGCAAAACTTTTTCGATGATAGGGTGTTGCCCCTAATAAGGCTAGTTTTTCCATATGGAAAACAGTTGGATACCCTTTATGTTTAGCAAAACCATAATCAGGATAAAGCTTATCTAACTCTTCCATTTCTCTATCACGAGTCACTTTAGCAAGTATAGAAGCTGCACTAATTTCTTGAACTAAACTATCACCTTTGATAACCGCTTGAGAGGCCATTGGTAATTTAGGACAACGGTTACCATCAATTAAAACCATATCAGGCGTTATTGATAATCCTGCAACAGCACGTTCCATCGCTTTCATGGTTGCCCAAAGAATATTTAATTCATCAATTTCTTCAGGCTCTGCACGACCTATCGCCCAACATAATGCTTTTTCTTTTATTTCGTCATAAAGGGCATTACGCTTTTTTTCTGTTAGCTTTTTGGAGTCTGTTAATCCTTCAATTGGATTTGCTGGATCAAGGATAACAGCAGCCGTAACTACGGCTCCCACTAATGGGCCTCGACCAACTTCATCAACTCCAGCAATAAGATTTGCTTTTGGATATACAAATTCCATTATTTCTCTGCCAATTCTAATACTGCATTTGCTGCTTGTTCATCCGCATTACAACGAATGGCGCTATGTAGCTGTAAAAATATCTCTTTTAATTGATGTACTTTTTCTTCATCAGTTAAAAGAGGTAAAAGTTGTTGCGCTAACGCTGAAGGTTCGCACTCTTCTTGCAATAATTCTTTGATAATTTCTCGGCCAGCTAACAAATTAGGTAAAGAAACATAAGGCGTTTTAACTAACCGTTTTGCTAACCAGAAAGTAAATGGTTTCATGCGATAGCCAACGACCATCGGACATTTGGTTAGCATACATTCTAATGCAGCCGTCCCTGATGCTAACAAAGTCGCATCGCTCGCTGTCATTGCTTCTCTTGCTCGCCCATCAAGAAGTTGTATCTCAAGCTCAGGTGCCACATTTTGATGTATTTGTTCAAATTGGGCTCGTCGCCTAGCATTAACTAATGGCACAACAATATGAAGAGAGGGGATCTGCTGTTTTAGTAACTGTGCTGTTTTTATAAAATCAGCACTCAGCATCTCAACTTCAGCATGACGACTACCGGGAAGAAGTGCTAAACAAGGTGTTTCTTCAGATATTCCTAGATGTTCACGAGCCGCTTTTTTATCTGGATTTAAGGCTATGGCATCAGCCATTGTATGGCCTATAAAACGACAAGGAACCTGATACTTATCATAAAACGCTTTTTCAAAAGGAAGAAAAGCAAGCACTAAGTCTGTCGCTTTACCAATTTTGAAAACACGTTTTTGACGCCAAGCCCACACAGATGGACTGACATAGTGAATAGTTTTGATCCCTTTTTGCTTTAAACGGCCTTCAAGCGTGATATTAAAATCAGGCGCGTCGATCCCCACGAAAACATCTGGCTTTAATTCTGAAAATCGTTGGGTGAGATCTTTTCTGATCTTTAATAAGCGAGGTAATCGCTCAAGAACTTCAACGATCCCCATGACGGCAAGCTCTTCCATCTCATACCAAGCTTCACAACCTTCAGCTTGCATAAGAGGCCCTGCAACACCGACGAAGTGAACATTGGGATGCATTTTTTTTAGAGCGCGGATTAATCCCGCGCCCAAGATATCACCGGACGTTTCACCAGCAACTAAGCCGATAACTAACGGACACTGAGTAGTAGATAATTGGCCTGACAAGGTCATATCCTAATTAGCGAATGATACCGCGGTTAGATTTTGCTGAGTTTTCCAGAAAATCACTGAACAGTTTGACATGCGGATTATTATTATCAGCAACCAATTGTCCAATTTCTTCGCGCGCTTCTTCCAGTGTTTTACCATTACGGTAAAGTACTTTGTAAGCATTACGAATTGCATGAAGATCTTCTTTAGCAAAACCTCTGCGCTTTAACCCTTCAATATTCAGTCCATAAGGGGTCGCGTGGTTTCCTTGTGCAATAACAAAAGGAGGAACATCTTGTGCCACGCCTGAACATCCACCGACCATCACATGAGAGCCAATTTGGCAAAACTGATGCACTGCACTCATGCCACCGATAATCACAAAATCACCTAAAGTGACGTGACCACCCAGAGTACCGTTATTTGCAATAATACAACGATCGCCAATGATACAATCATGTGCGACGTGGGTATTAATCATCAGTAAGTTGTCGTTACCTATTTTTGTGATATTGCCACCTTGGGTTGTTCCACGGTGGATAGTCACGCTTTCACGAATAAGGTTTCGATCACCAATAATGACTTGCGTTGGTTCACCATGATATTTCAGATCCTGATTAACTTCACCGATAGAAGCGAATTGGTAAATCTGATTTTCTCGACCAATACGTGTATGCCCATTGATAACAACGTGAGATTTGATATCAGTACCTTCTCCAATCTCAACGTTTGCACCAATAACGCAAAAAGGGCCAATGCGAACATTAGCACCGATTACCGCACCCTCTTCAATAATTGAGGAAGGGTGAATGACTGCGGATTTATCTATCATAGGCTAGACCTCACGGCGGCGAGCACACATCATTTCAGCTTCGCAAGCAATTTCCCCATCAACT
Source organism: Proteus sp. G2673 (assembly GCF_009915125.1). NCBI lineage: Bacteria > Pseudomonadati > Pseudomonadota > Gammaproteobacteria > Enterobacterales > Morganellaceae > Proteus > Proteus sp. G2673. The sequence continues at coordinate 230,042 of NZ_JAABLT010000010.1, read as the reverse complement.
TTAGCGACGCCTTTAAAGCGAGCAACACCACGACGTTCTTTAATGAATTCTACTTCTAGGATCATTTGATCCCCAGGTAAGACAGGACGTTTAAAGCGAGCACCGTCAATAGCAGCAAAATAGTAGAGTTCACCAGGTTCCAGCTTTCCTACGCTTTTGAATGCTAAAATACCCGTTGCCTGAGCCATGGCTTCGAGGATCAATACGCCTGGGAAAATAGGTTTTCCTGGAAAGTGTCCTTGAAAGAAAGGCTCATTAAAAGATACATTTTTTACTGCTCTTAGAAATTTCTTTTCTTCAAAATCAAGGACACGATCAACCAATAAGAATGGGTAACGGTGTGGAAGTAAATCTAAAATTTCTTCGATTTGCAGAGTATGATTCTCACTCATTGCAATACTCTTCCTGTCTAATAAAACTGAGTCTAATTAATAATGACACGACCTGCTGTGACTCAAAAGGTGAGTTAATCCGCAGGTCGCAAAATGGGTAACATTTCGTCAATGACGTATATTGTTACTTGTCGCTACTTTCTATTTGGCGTTCAAGTGACTTGAGCCTTTTTTGCATTTCATCAATTCGCAACACAAGTGCTGCAGTTTTACGCCATGCTTTATTCGATTGTAGCGGAATTCCTGAAGAATAAACTCCCGGCTCAGTGATAGGACGCATTACCATGCCCATACCTGTTACCGTGACTTTATCACAGATTTCCATGTGACCATTGATAACACTTGCTCCACCAATCATACAATAGCGGCCTATTTTCAGGCTACCCGCCATGATGACACCACCAGCAACAGCGGTATTATCACCAATAATGACGTTATGTGCGATTTGGCACTGGTTATCAATGATAACACCATTACCGATAACTGTGTTATCTAATGCGCCTCGGTCAATTGTCGTACATGCACCAATTTCAACGCGATCACCAATAACAACAGAACCTAATTGTGGAATTTTGATCCAATTACCACGTTCATTAGCATAGCCAAAACCATCTGAACCAATCACAGTACCAGATTGAACCAAGCAATCTTTACCAATGATAACTTCATGATAAATAGATACATTTGCCCATAAACGGCTATTCTCGCCAATATGTGCTTTTTTACCTACAAAACAACCGGCACCAATCACAACATTATCACCCAGGATAACATCTGATTCGATAACGGCATTTGCACCCACTGATACATTTTTTCCTAACTTAGCATCAGGAGAAATAACAGCACTTGGGTGGATATCCTGTGCTGGCTTTGGTGTTGTATCCATAATCTGTGCCATTTGAGCATAGGCAAGATACGGGTTTTTCACCACAAGTGCAGCAACGGGACAAAATGGAAGATCAGCTTCTGTTAATACAACAGCCGCTGCCTGACATTCACTTAATTTCTCACGATAGCGGCTATCGGAAAGAAATGTAATTTGTTCGCTATTTGCTAGGCTCATTGAAGCAAGACCGGCGATAGTGATATCACCATCGCCGTGTAACTGTGCATTCAACTGCTGAGCAAGATCAGCTAATCGAATTGAAAACATCTATTATTTAACCTGTTTCTGAACCTGAGCAGTAATATCTTTACCATCTGCGAAATAAGGTACAGTGTTAGCATCAAGGATCACATCATAGCCTTCTTTCTTCGCTACTGCATCAACAGCGTCTAATACACGTTTCATGATTTTGTTACGTTCTTCAGCTTGACGGCGGCTAAAGTCTTGCTCAAAAGCTTGTGCTTTTTGTGCATATGCTTCACGTTTAGCAACCAGATCTTTCTCTGTATTTGCACGTTGTGTTGCATTCATAGTTGGTGCATCTTTTTGATATTTTTCAACAGCGGTCTGTAATGCTTTACCTAAGTTCTGCAATTCAGTGTCACGTGATTTGAATTCATTTTCCAATTGTTTCTCTACCGCATCACGGTTAGGAATTTGTTGGAGAACTTGACCGATGTTCACTACACCTACTTTATCTGCGGCTTGAACACCTGCTGACATGGTCAATGCCATTCCTAGGGCAGCGGCACATAACAATTTTTTCACGATTAAACTCCTTAAAACCAAAAATAATTTTTTGTCAGAAATCGGATGCCTTTTTCAGCATTGTGAATCAGGCATCAACTTTACTTACATCGCTACCACGTTCTACCAATATTAAACTGGAATTGCTCTGATTTATCGCCTTCGTAATCTTTTATTGGTTTAGCATAAGAGAATACTAACGGACCTAAAGGAGATAACCATTGTAATGCAACACCGGTCGAAACACGTATATTACTTGCTTTACCAAAATCAGGCATACCTGCTGTCCAATTAGAGTTCGTGCTATTCCAATTGGTATCCCATACTGTACCCGCATCAACAAACATAGAAGTTCTAACTGATGAGGAATATTTATCATCTACAAATGGCGTTGGTGTGATCAGCTCAAAGCTTGCCACGGCCATAGCGTTACCACCAACCGCATCACTTGATAAATATGGTTTTCCTTCATGCCCTTTTTCATTTAAATAAACGGCTTTAGGGCCGATATTATTTGAACGGAAACCACGAACGGTACCAGAACCACCGGCATAGAAGTTTTCATAGAATGGTAATTCTTTACCACCTAAACCATCACCGTAGCCTAAACGGCCTTTAAACAGAGTTACCCAAGATTCTTTTTCATTGATTGGGTAATACGCCATACCGTCCCAAGTCACTTTGTAGTACTTGTTGTCAGAACCAGGTACAGTCACACGTCCACTTAAGTTACTTCTCACACCCGAAGTTGGGAAGAAACCTTTGTTTAAGTTATTAAATGTCCACCCCAGACTGACAGTATAGTCATCCGCGTTAAACGATTCACGTTTATCAAGTGCTGGACTTTCTCCCATACTTTCAAGATAACGCCACATCGCAACTTGAGGATCCATACGTGACAGACCATTGTGAGTATAGCCTAAACCTAGACGGGCTGAGTTATATTCATTAATTGGGAAGCCTAATGTACCATCTACACCATAAGATTTATTGGTATAACCTGATAAATCAGCATCATTAGCGCGGAAGTCGTTATAGAAAATTCGACCACCCAAACTCACACCATTGACAGTAAAGTATGGGTCTGTAACAGACAATTCAGCGTAAGTTGAGTAGTCATTTTTACTCGCATTAATCGCAACTGCATTACCTGTACCTAACCAGTTATCTTGGGTAACACCCACTTGGAAACTCACACCACTTTCAGTACCGAAACCGACACCAAAGTTAAGAGAACCAGTGTTACGTTCTTTTACGCGATAAACAATATCAACTTGATCAGGCGAACCTGGAATACGTTGCGTTTCTGTTTCAACCGATTCGAAATAACCTAAACGATTTAAACGTTCTTTACCTTGTTCAACTAAATCACTACCTAACCATGCACCTTCCATTTGACGCATTTCACGGCGTAAAACAGAGTCTTTCGTGATATCGTTACCTGCGAAACGTACTTGGCGAACATAGAAACGGTTTCCAGCATCTACGTTTACATGCAGTTTCACGGTTTTGTTTTCATCATTAATTTCAGGGCTTGTCATAACACGAGGATAAGCATATCCATAACGACCTAACAGATTTTTAATATCATTTTCTGTTTTAGTCACTTGCGCGCCATTATAAAGAGAGCCCGGTGCAATTTCGATAAGCTCTTCAATTTGTTTAGTGTAGCCTGCCGTATTACCATTGACTTCAGTATTTTCTACTGTGTATTTATCACCTTCTTTCAGGTTAATGGTAATGTAAATACCTTTTTTGTCTGGCGTTAAGCTGACATTAGTTGATTCAATATCAAAACGAGCATAACCACGATCGAGATAAAAACTTCTTAATGTTTCTAAGTCACCCGCCAGTTTTTGTTTCTGATATTTTTCATCAGCCGCTAAGTTCCACCAAGGCACATCGTCACGTAATTGGAAACGGTTAACGAGCTCAGCGGTAGAAAACGCTTTATTACCAACAATGTTGATTTGCTGAATAGTTGCTGATACACCTTCTGCAAACACGAGTTTTAAGTCAACACGGTTACGAGGGAGAGGTGTAACAACCACTTTTACCGTTGCATTATATTTACCAACACTATAATAGAAATCTTCAAGTCCTTTCTCGATATTTGCAAGCATTGTACGGTCAAGTGTTTCACCAATACGAATGTTAGAAGCATCAAGGTTCTGTTTTAGCATCTCTTCCTTGATTGCTTTGTTACCAGAGAAAGTAATGCTGGCAATAGTTGGACGCTCTTTTACTTGAACAATCAGAGTATTTCCGTCACGCAGGACACGAACATCATCAAAGTTTCCTGTCGCAAATAATGAACGGATAGTTCGGCTGATATCATCATTACCGACCGAGTCTCCAACCCGAACCGGCATGTTCAGTAATGCTGCACCAACGGCGACGCGTTGAAGACCTTCAAATTGAATGTCCTGAACTACGAATCCGTCTGAACCGTATGCAGTGGCGCTGCCCAGCAGCAGCGACGCTATAAGCAACTTTTTCATCGCCATCGTTGTTTTGTGTTTTCCTAACCGGTCTCTGCTTACCAATTATAAGCGAGAGAAATCATTGAAAAGTGCAAGTCCCATTAAAAGCATCAGTGCCATAATACCAATACGATAACAGAAATCTTGTACACGCTCAGATACCGGCCCTCCCTTTATCTTCTCGATAACCAGGAAAAGCAGGTGCCCGCCATCTAAGACAGGCAGGGGAAACAAGTTAATGATCCCCAAATTGACACTAATAAGCGCCATAAACATCAAATAATAAATAAAACCAGAGTCAGCAGACATTCCCGCGCCTTTCGCGATGGAAACAGGCCCACTAAGGTTAGTTAATTTGACGTCACCTACGACTAACTTGCCAATCATTTTGACAGTTAAACTCATCAACTGCCATGTTTTATCAGATGCTTCATAAAGCGCTGAAAATGGGTTGTATTGCTGCATTATCAAATATTGCTCATCAGGAGGTAATACTTGCAATTGCGCACCAACTTGCCCTACTTCAGTGCCATCTTTCAGTGCAACAGCTGTCGGTGTAATATTCAACATCAACGACGAGCCGTTACGTTCAACAAGAAGCGCCAAAACTTTATTGGGACTTTGTCGAACAAAATAAGTAAATGGATGCCATGCATCAATTGGCTGACCATCAACTTTAACGATACGATCCCCCGCCTGTAAACCCGCTTTTTCAGCAGCAGAACCTTTCGTAACGTCAATAATCTTTGAGTCTAATCGTGCGCCAACAGGCATTATCCCTAGAGACAAGATAGGATCTTGTTTTTCAGGATCAAAATTCCATTGTTGTAAATTCAGTATATTCTCACTCTCAGAAAGAGAATTTGGATCTGAAACAATGAACGAAACCTCTTTGGCACCAATTTTACTAACTAATGCTAAACGAACTGCATTCTGATCAGGCGTTTCGATACCTGCAACAGATTTTAGTTCCATTCCGGGCGTTAATTTTGCTTGTTCTGCGATAGAATTCGGACGAATGTCTGCAATTATAGGTTTTAATGCAGGCACACCTATCATAAAAACAATCCAATAGGCGACTATCGCTAACAAAAAGTTAGCAATAGGTCCTGCGGCAACAACCGCAGCACGTTGACCAACTGTTTTATTATTAAATGCAAGATGACGGCGCTCAGGTGCAACCTCAGCGACTCTTTCATCTAACATCTTTACATAGCCACCCAAGGGTATCCATGCGATAACAAATTCAGTGCCATGTTTATCTATTTTGCGCCAAATTGCTTTTCCAAAACCAATAGAAAAACGCTCGACATAAATACCACAGCGCCTAGCTACCCAAAAATGCCCAAACTCATGTACCGTAATTAAAATACCTAAAACGATAATAAACGCGGCAAGATTCCACAGGATACCCATTACTTACCTTTATAGTTTAAAGCCAGAAGAAATCAGAAAGACCAATCCTGCAAAGACTGGGATAGCCGCAGTCAAACTATCAATTCTATCAAGTACACCGCCATGCCCCGGTATCAATTGGCTACTGTCTTTAATACCAGAAACGCGTTTAAACATGCTTTCTGCAAGATCGCCAAATACCGATACGATAACAACAACGCCAGATATTAATAACAAGTTGTCCGGTACTTCAGTCACTGGTGAAAAATAAGTAAACAACCACGATGCAACACCAGCAGTAATCAAGCCACCAACTAACCCTTCGAGGGTTTTACCTGGTGATACTTTAGGCGCCATTTTATGTTTACCGATTAAACGTCCGAAAGCATAAGCGCCAGAATCAGCCGCCCAAACTAATAACATGACATACAATAACCACCATGCACCAGTATAAGTGTCGGTGTTATAGCCCAACATACGTAGCGCCATCATGCCACAATAAAAAGGAACAATCGTCAATATACCGAACAATAACTTAATAAAAACTGAATTTTTCCACATATTGGCTGAATTCGGATAACTTACAACTAATAAAATTGCGGCTACCCACCAAATTAAACCTGCCCACAAACCATTTTTTATCATTGGAGTATCTAGTAGGTGGTCAAAATTAGGTAAAGAAAACTGCATAACGAGTAACAATGCAGCAAAGCCGATCCCTGTTGCAATACGTTTGCCTTGAGAATGCCAGCCAATAAATTGTGCCCATTCCCATCCCGCTAAGCCTGATATTGCAATAATGACCAATCCAAAACCTACGGGAGGAAGTAGAAATAGTGCAGCAATAACAATAGGGATTAAAATTAATGCGGTGATGACACGATACTTAAGCAAGTTATCCTCCCAGATTTATAGTATCTGTTTCTGATGTAGTACCACCGAAACGTCTTTCCCGTTTAGCAAAAGCATCTAGTGCATTCTGAAAAACTTGTTCATCAAAATCAGGCCATAAAACCTGTGTAAAATAAAGCTCAGCATAAGCAATCTGCCAAATAAGAAAATTACTTATACGATGCTCACCACCTGTACGAATAACAAGATCGACATCAGGCTGATTATGCAAGCAAAGATGTGAGGATATTGCATTTTCATTAATATCTTCGAGGCTAATTTCCCCTTTTGCGAGGGATGTCGCTAATTGTTTTACACTTTGAGTGATATCCCATCGACCGCCATAATTAGCCGCAATATTTAAATTAAGTCCTGTATTATTCGCAGTGAGTGCCACAGAACTTTTAATTCGGTCTTGTAAGCGACGACTAAAACGGCTGATATCACCAATGACAGTCAATTTAACATTATGTTTATGAAGACTCTTCACTTCGTTATCTAAAGCAAAAACAAATAACTCCATGAGAGAACTCACTTCCTGCTCTGGTCTATTCCAGTTTTCGCTACTAAATGCATATAACGTTAGTGATTCAATTTTGTGTTTTACGGAAAAGCTAACCGCATCCCGAACTGCTTTAATTCCCGCGCGATGCCCCGTTACTCGGAGTTTCCCTTGCTTTTTAGCCCAGCGTCCATTGCCATCCATAATGATAGCAACATGCTTTGGTTTTGATGCGGATGAATCGTCACTGGATAAGTTCACTCAATTTAACCCTTTGCTAATCTGATACTGATACAGACAGTCCTCTTCGGATAACCTATGCACAAAAAAAAACCGTGACACCCACGGCCTTTGGCAAAGCCTCAAAGTTGCTAAAGCAATAGCTTTAGTAATGAACTGTTAATTTTCATTATTGTCTTTAGTGATTCGGCAACTATACCATTAGCCAGAAAGACGAACAAACACCCTATATTAAATATAATCACCATTATACCAATTGAGTGATTATCTGATGAGTTTCTAATCTTGCTAATTTATCAATTTCTAGAACATCATTAATACTTTGAGGCTCTGATAGGTCGAAATGTTCAACAACTTTACGATTAATTTTAGCAATATCAGTAAACTTCACTTTTTCGTGTAAAAATGCATCAACAACCACTTCATTAGCTGCATTTAACACTGTTGTTGCCGCTTGCCCACGTTTTGACGCTTCAATAGCTAGCGCTAAACAAGGGTAACGTTGGTAGTCTGGACGAATAAACTCTAGAGATTGAATCTCAAAGAAATCTAATGCTTTTGCACCAGATTGAGTTCGATGTGGGTAAGCCATTGAGTACGCAATTGGCGTTCTCATATCGGGTTCACCAATTTGAGCAATAATACTACCATCGCGATAGCGAACCATTGAATGAATAACAGATTGTGGATGAATAATGACTTCCATTTCTTCTTCAGAAGCATTAAAGAAATAACGAGCTTCAATATACTCAAGCCCTTTATTCATCATCGTTGCAGAATCAACCGAAATTTTACGTCCCATAGACCAATTTGGATGCGCACACGCTTGATCTGGTGTCATCATTTCCAATTCTTCTAATGGTGTATAGCGAAATGGACCGCCAGAACCCGTTAACAAAATGCTCGTCACACCTTCGTTAGCTAAAGAGGCATGGCCTAGATTTTCTTGAATAGTTTTAGGTAAGCTTTGATAAATTGCATTATGTTCGCTATCAATGGGTAAAATTGTCGCACCATATTTAGCAACCGCATCAAAGAAAAGTCGCCCACTAGTTATCAGTGATTCTTTATTTGCTAATAGAATTCTTTTGCCTTTTTCAATGGCAGCAAGTGTCGGTTTTAATCCTGCAACACCGGTTATCGCAGACATCACTTGATCAGCATCATCAAGAGCGGCAATTTCATTGATCGCATGAGAGCCAGATAAAATTTCGGTTTTGCACGATGTATTAGCAAGTAATTGTTTAAGTTGTTTTGCACTGTTCTCATCAGACATCACAGCGTATTTAGGCTGGAAAGTAAGGCACTGTTGCGCCATCTTGTCTGCATTTTTTCCTGCTACTAGAGCAAGAACCTGATACTCACCAGGATTATTTTCAATGACGGAAAGAGTACTAGTTCCGATAGATCCTGTTGAACCTAATATAGTTATTTGTTTCATTTATTAATCAATCAGTATGTCTACAACGTTTTAATTAAAGAGAATTATATCAGTATGACAAGGTAAATGAGGATTAAAGATAAAAACTTTAATAAATAATGTGACAAAAGAAGGTATTAAGCACGAATTTTCAAATAAATAATTAAAAATAATGCCGCTAAAAAGCGGCATTATCGAAAAAAGATATAAAATTTAGAATTCCATTAACTCTGCTTCTTTCAGCGCTAATGCATCATCAATTTTTTTAATGAACATGTCAGTTAATTTCTGAATGTCATCTTGTGAACGGCGTTCATCATCTTCGCTAATCTCTTTATCTTTTAGTAATGCTTTTACTTTATCGTTAGCATCACGACGGATATTACGAATAGAAACGCGACCTTGCTCTGCATCACCACGAACAACTTTGATTAAGTCTTTACGACGTTCTTCAGTTAATGGAGGCAGTGGAACACGGATAATGGCTCCAGCAGATGAAGGGTTTAAACCTAAATCTGATGCCATAATCGCTTTTTCAACAGCTGGTGCTAAAGTGCGATCGAATACCGTGATCGCCAGTGTACGGCCATCTTCTGCAACGACGTTAGCAACTTGGTTTAATGGAGTTGGCGCTCCGTAGTATTCAACTACAATGCCATCTAAAAGGCTAGGAGACGCACGACCAGTACGAACTTTATTAATCTGGCTTTTTAGTGCTTCAACGCTTTTATCCATGCGTTCTTGAGCATCTTTTTTGATTTCATTAATCACGTTATAAACCCTTGGGAACTGGTTATCTTCCAGTCGATATGAAATCATACCGACATAAATGAATTGGCGTACTCTAGATGTTAACGCCAAATTATACCGTTGTCTCTGTGTATTAAGCGTGAGAAATCAAAGTTCCTTCACTTTCACCCATTACAACCCGACGTAATGCACCCGGTTTATTCATATTGAATACGCGGATAGGTAAATTATGATCTCGGGCTAATGTGAATGCAGCAAGATCCATGACTTTCAATTCACGTTCTAATACATCCTGATAAGTCAGTTTTTCATAAAGTACTGCATCAGGATCTTTGGTTGGATCAGCAGAATAAACGCCATCCACTTTCGTTGCTTTTAATACAACGTCAGCTTCAATTTCAATACCGCGTAAACACGCAGCTGAATCGGTAGTAAAGAATGGGTTACCCGTACCAGCCGAGAAAATAACGACTCGACCGTGGCGTAATAAGCTAATTGCTTCTGCCCAACTGTAGTTATCGCAGACACCATTCAGTGGAAATGCAGACATAAGGCGTGCATTTACATAAGCACGATGCAATGAATCACGCATTGCTAAACCATTCATTACTGTCGCGAGCATTCCCATGTGGTCACCCACAACACGGTTCATACCTGCCGCAGCAAGACCCGCGCCACGGAACAAGTTACCACCGCCAATTACGACACCGACTTGTATACCTAATTCAACGAGTTCTTTGATTTCCTGAGCCATGCGATCAAGTACGCTCGCATCGATACCGAAACCTTCTGCGCCTTGCAGGGCTTCGCCACTCAGCTTTAATAAAATTCGCTGATATACAGGTTTTGCATTGGTAGCCATGGTGTTCTGTCCTAAGCAGATTAGTTAATTGGAGGTTTTAGATAGCTTCTCTTTTTAACAAAAAAAAGCAAACAGCCAGTGGAGATTACAACAAAACAGAACCGCCATTAGGCGGCTCTGTTAACGCTAAGCGTTATTATTTGCTCATTGCAGCAACTTCTGCTGCGAAATCAGCTTCAACTTTCTCAATACCTTCACCAACTTCGAAACGAACGAAGTTAATAACATCAGCATTGTTTTCTTTCAGCAGTTCACCAACAGTTTTGCTTGGATCCATTACGAAATGCTGACCAGTCAGAGAAATCTCACCGGTGAATTTGTTCATGCGACCGATAACCATTTTTTCTGCGATTTCGCGTGGTTTACCTGATTGCATTGCGATATCCATCTGAATTTGGTGCTCATGTTCAACAACATCAGCAGGAACATCTTCAGGACGAACATATTCTGGTTTGCTTGCAGCAACGTGCATAGCAATGTGTTTGATCAGTTCTTCGTTAGCGCCTTTAGCTGCAACTAAAACACCGATACGAGCACCGTGTAGGTAAGTACCTAATTCTTCAGCTTCTAATACAGCAACACGACGAATGTTGATGTTTTCACCGATTTTAGCAACTAATGCAGTACGTGCTTCTTCGAATTTAGCTTTCAGAGCATCGATATCATCAGTTTTGTCAGCTAATACAGCAGCCATAACTTCTTTACCGAAAGCGATGAAACCAGCATCTTTGGCAACGAAGTCTGTTTCACAGTTCAGTTCAACCAGCGCACCGAATTTACCATCAGCAGCAACTTCTGCAAGGATGATACCTTCAGCAGCAACACGGCCTGCTTTTTTAGCCGCTTTAGCTTGACCTGATTTACGCATGTTGTCGATTGCTAATTCGATATCACCATTAGCTTCAACCAGCGCTTTTTTACATTCCATCATGCCTGCGCCAGTACGTTCACGCAGTTCTTTTACCAATGCAGCGGTAATTCCAGACATTTGTTTCTTCCTCGACTTTTCTATGGGCTAGCCATAGATGTTCTCATAGCAGATGTGTAAAGGGGGCCTATTGAGGCCCCCTAACCAATATATAGCAATACCTGGTTAAATAAGGGCTCTTACGAGCATGCCTTATTATTCAGCTTCGACTAAGCCTTCTTCAGCCTGAACAGCCAGATCTTGAGAACGACCTTCACGAACAGCTGTAGCTGCAGCGGTCAGATATAATTTAACCGCACGGATTGCATCGTCATTACCAGGGATAATGAAGTCGATACCATCTGGATCAGAGTTAGTATCAACGATAGCAAATACTGGAATACCCAGGTTGTTTGCTTCTTTGATAGCAATGTGTTCGTGTTCAGCATCGATAACAAACAGAGCGTCAGGTAAACCGCCCATGTCTTTGATACCACCCAGGCTGTTTTCTAACTTACCAAGTTCACGAGAACGCATTAACGCTTCTTTCTTGGTCAGTTTGTCAAAAGTACCGTCCTGAGATTGTGATTCTAAATCTTTCAGGCGTTTGATTGACTGACGAACAGTTTTCCAGTTAGTCAGCATACCGCCTAACCAGCGGTGGTTTACATAAAACTGGTCACAGCTTTCTGCTGCTTCTTTAACAGCTTCAACGGCAGAGCGCTTAGTACCAACAAACAGGATTTTGCCTTTACGAGAAGCAATTTTGTTCAGTTCAACCAACGCTTCATTGAACATTGGAACAGTTTTTTCCAAGTTAATGATATGAACTTTGTTACGCGCACCAAAGATGAATGGTTTCATTTTTGGATTCCAGTAACGAGTTTGGTGACCGAAGTGAACACCGGCTTGCAGCATATCGCGCATTGAAACAGTTGCCATTTTAGACCTCTATAAATTTAAATTTGGGGTTATTTCGTCCACAAATCCCATACGACCGACTCATCAGCTGTAAAGGCTAAAACCTTCACATAAGAGCACCCCGGCGTTATGTGCCGATTTGTGTGTGTAATTAACACAATTGAATGTTTCAGATTTACTGCTATTACCCACTGTGTGGTGCAATAACAGAACTCCGGCGCGCTTTATACCATAAATAACCTTAAGAAACCACTATTACTTGTGTTTGATAACGGCGTATTTGACATAAAATTGGCGATATTAAACAGAGGAAAAAGAGATTATTGAAGTGATTGCTATGAATATTGCTCTAATATCAATTTGCTAGAAAAACACCAATAGAAAAGCGCAATATGTAAAGACAATCAGATTAAGAAGGCGTAATGTTCGTCATTATTCTCGATATCAGACAGATTGCACACATCCTCTTTATTGGCACACCTACTTTCTGCTGATATCATAAATGGTAATCAGAATTATTTCTCATCATCATTCATTTAACCTGCAATACAAAATATGAATACAACAAAATGTATTATCTAATTCGTATTGTGGCTTTTAATCTAGACGAAGAACTCAAATGGCTATTGTAATCAAGACAGAAGAAGATATTCAAAAAATGCGCGTCGCAGGTCGTCTTGCGGCAGAAGTTCTTGAAATTATCGCACCTTTCGTAAAACCAGGCGTAAACACCGCTGAATTAGACCGTATTTGTCATGAGCATATTGTTAACGCACAACAGGCTATTCCTGCTTGTCTTAACTATCATGGTTTCCCTAAATCAGTCTGTATTTCGGTTAACGATGTTATTTGCCACGGTATTCCTAGCGAAGAAAAAATCCTTAAAGATGGCGATATCGTTAATATTGATGTCACTGTCATTAAAGATGGTTTTCATGGCGATACTTCAAAAATGTTTATCGTAGGTAAACCAACAATACAAGGTGAACGTTTATGTCGTATCACCCAAGAAAGCCTCTACCTTGCTATTAAAATGGTTAAACCAGGTATTCGCTTACGTGAACTTGGCAAAGCAATTCAAAAGTTTGTTGAAGGTCATGACTATTCTGTTGTTCGAGAATATTGTGGTCACGGTATTGGTGAAGGATTCCATGAAGAGCCTCAAGTTTTACACTACGATGCAGATGATAGCGGTGTTGTGTTACAAAAAGGCATGGCATTTACCATCGAGCCAATGGTAAACACAGGTGATTACCGTATTCGTACGATGAAAGATGGCTGGACGGTTAAAACTAAAGACAGAGGTTGGTCAGCACAATACGAACATACATTAGTCGTTACTGATGATGGTTGTGAAATTATGACATTACGCAAAGAAGAAGAACCGTTTATTTCGGCGGTATTAGTCAACGCATAAGCTTCTTTTTGAGCTAGAAATGTAAAAGCGACATATTTTTTCGAGATGTGTCGCTTTTTTTATTTTATTTGCTATGAAATAGCAGAATGACTAGTCAGGTTATCGTTTTAACATTAGTCTTAATGTCATAAGCAAATATTAAGGAGGAAGACGAATAATGACTAATAAAAATACATTTCAAACACCGCCCCCTTCCCCTTTTTTGCTGACAGAAAACATCCTAGATTGCGCTAAACTTAAGCAATCTATTGAACAATTTCAGTCTTGGTTAGCAGATGCTTTTCATCATGATGTTGATGTAGCTTTATTACTTCAAGCCCGTAGCCATTTCATTGACCAACTCTTAACTCAATTATGGCGTTATACTCAATTATCTGATTATCCTGACCTTAGTATTATTGCTGTTGGTGGTTATGGTAGGCAAGAGTTACACCCCCTTTCTGATATCGACCTTCTGTTTTTAAGTGATTCACCTTTATCACCAGAAATAGCCGACAAAATCAGTAAATTAATTACCTTACTTTGGGATGTGCGCCTTGAAATCGGTGTCAGTGTTAGAACAATGGAAGAGTGTCTTTTAGAAGGTCTCTCTGATTTAACGGTAGCGACAAATTTGCTAGAAGCTCGCCTTGTTTGTGGTAATCAATCACTTTATCAACAGTTAATTAATCATATTTTCAGCCAAGGATTTTGGCCATCACCCGATTTTTTTGCAGCTAAAATAGAAGAACAAAAACAGAGACATCAACGATTTCATAGTACCAGCTATAACTTAGAACCAGATATCAAAAGTAGCCCTGGTGGACTGCGCGATATTCACACTCTAATTTGGGTAGCGCATCGCCATTTTGGTGCTGCATCAGTTTCTGAAATGGTCAACTTTGGCTTTTTAACGCCAGCAGAAGGACAAGAGCTATTAGAGTGCCAATACACACTATGGAAAATTCGTTTTGCTCTCCATCTTGTGCTTTCTCGCTATGACAATCGCCTATTATTTGATAGACAACTCAACGTTGCTCAACTTTTAAATTATGAAGGTGAAGGCAATCAGTCGGTTGAAAAGATGATGAAGGATTACTATCGCGTAACTCGTCGTGTCAGCGAGTTAAATGATATGTTACTTCAACTTTTTGACGAAGCTATTCTTGCTCTGCAACCTAATGTAAAACCACGACCTTTAGATAATGAATTCCAGCTAAGAGGCTCTCTCATTGATGTTATCGATGAGAGCTGTTTTCTTGATGATCCTATCGCCATTATGCGCCTATTTTTACGTATGGCAGAACATAAAGAGATCACGGGAATTTATTCTACAACACTACGCCATTTGCGTTATGCGCGTCGTCATTTAGTTCAGCCTTTGTGTGAGTACCCACTAGCACGCCAAGTTTTTATGCAGATCTTGCGCCATCCTCATGCAGTTTCTGGTGCATTTGTTCCAATGCATAAACACAGTGTACTGGCGGCTTATTTCCCGCAATGGAATAATATTGTAGGCCAAATGCAGTTTGATTTATTCCATGCCTATACCGTTGATGAACATACTATTCGTGTTTTACAAAAACTTGAAAGTTTTGGTTCTTATGAAAACCACGAACAACATCCGCTTTGTGTTGATATTTATCCCAAACTTCCTCAACTTGAATTACTACGTTTAGCTGCACTTTTTCATGATATTGCCAAAGGTCGCCATGGCGATCACTCCATATTAGGCGCTCAAGACGTTGCGCATTTTGCTCAACAACATGGTTTAAATCAGAGAGAATCAGCCTTAGTTGAATGGCTTGTTTGTAACCACTTACTTATGTCTGTTACAGCGCAACGACGTGATATTCAAGATCCTGACATTATTTTTCAGTTTGCATCAGAAGTAAAAAATGAAAGTCGATTGCGTTATCTTTTGTGCTTAACCGTTGCTGATATCTGTGCAACCAATAGCAGTCTATGGAATAGCTGGAAACAGAGCCTATTACGTGAACTTTTTCTATCAACAGAAAACCAGTTACGCCAAGGTATGCACTCTATTCCCGATTTACGTGAGCGTATTCGTAATCATCGTTTGCAAGCACTAACTATTTTACGAATGGAACAGGTTGATGAAGATAAACTACAAATAATTTGGGGACGCTGTCATGCCGACTATTTTTTACGCCATACACCAGAACAAATAGCATGGCATGCACTTGCGTTAATTGAGCATAATAGTGCTGATCCCATGGTATTAATCAGTCAACAAACTGAACATGGTGGTACTGAGATATTTATTTGGTGTGCTGATAGACCTTCTCTTTTTGCATCTGTTGCAGGTGAATTAGATAGACGTAATTTAAATATCCATAACGCTCAAATTTTTACTAACCGCGATAATATGGCTATGGATACCTTTATTGTGTTAGAGCCTAATGGTAAACCTCTGGCGATTGATCGGTATAATGCAATCCGCAACGCGCTGATCCAAGTTGTATCCGCTCCTTATAACGCCAATGCAAAAACACGCTCATTACCTGCCAAATTACGCCATTTTGACGTTCCGACTAAAATTAACTTTATCGCGTCTAACCATAATAAGCGCACCTATATGGAACTATTTGCACGAGATCGCCCAGGATTATTAGCGATTATTGGTAAAGTTTTTGCTGATCTTTCACTTTCATTACATGGTGCCAGAATAACCACAATAGGCGAACGTGTTGAGGATTTCTTCGTATTAACCGATAGCGAAAATAAAGCATTAAACCAAAAAATGAAGGATGAAGTCGTAGAAAGGTTGACAAAAGCCCTAGTTTCAAAGGATAAAATATAGGAACCCACGACAATACATATAGGAAATACTATTAATGCAAGCATTACAATCTATTATTGATAACGCCTTCGAACATCGTGCTGATCTCACTCCAAACAACGTTGAGCCTCATATTCGTGATGCCATTAATAGCGTTATTGCACTGCTAGACAGCGGGAAACTGCGTGTCGCGGAAAAAATTAACGGTCAGTGGGTGACTCATCAATGGTTAAAAAAAGCCGTTCTGCTCTCTTTTCGCATCAACCATAATCAAGTCATTAATGGCAGTGAAAGCCGTTATTTTGACAAAGTGCCGATGAAATTCGCTGATTATGACCAAGCACGTTTTGAAAAAGAAGGTTTTCGTGTTGTTCCACCCGCAGCTGTTAGACAAGGGGCTTATATCGCTCGTAACACTGTTTTAATGCCATCTTATGTCAATATTGGTGCTTACGTTGATGAAGGTAGCATGGTTGATACATGGGCAACCGTAGGTTCATGTGCTCAGATCGGAAAAAATGTTCATCTCTCTGGTGGTGTAGGAATTGGTGGTGTTTTAGAACCACTACAAGCAAACCCAACCATTATTGAAGATAACTGCTTTATCGGTGCTCGCTCTGAAATTGTTGAGGGTGTTATTGTTGAAGAAGGTGCCGTTATTTCAATGGGGGTTTATATTGGTCAAAGTACCAAGATTTATGACCGAGAAACAGGCGAAGTACATTATGGCCGAGTCCCTGCGGGCTCTGTTGTTGTGTCGGGCAATTTACCCTCTAAAGATGGAAGCTACAGCCTTTACTGTGCCGTGATCGTGAAAAAAGTTGACGCAAAAACGCGTGGAAAAGTTGGTATTAATGAATTGTTAAGAACTATCGACTAATATAAGAACAGCGGATAGAATTAATTCTGTTCGCTATTCTTTCACTCATCTTTCTATCAGGTGCCAATATATGTACGATAATTTAAAAAATTTAGGGATCCCGCATCCTGAAGATATTGACCGCTATACTCTACGCCAAGAAGCTAATAACGATATTTTAAAAATCTATTTTCGCAAAGATAAAGGTGAATTCTTTGCAAAAAGCGTAAAGTTTAAATATCCACGCCAACGTAAAACGATTTCTGATGGTCAATCAGGACAAGGCTTTAAAGAAGTCAATGAAATCAATACTAACTTACGTTATGTTATTGAAGAATTAGATCAAATTTGTCAACAAGATCAAGTAGAAGTCGATTTAAAACATAAAATCCTAGACGACTTACGCCACCTTGAACATGTTGTTGCAAATAAAATTGCTGAAATTGAAGCTGACTTAGAAAAACTGACTCGCCGTTAATAACAAACCCTTTTAGCTGTTATTTATGTCAGTTTTATAGAAAAACACCGCTTAGTTACTGTATAAAACAGAAACAAGCGGTGTTTTTAATACAGGATAGAACTCATTATTTTATCAACTAATTAAAAATTAGATTATTTTCTAATTAATCTAGTAGGTTAACCCAGTTTTCAAGCCAATCAATTGCAAATACTTCTGGCTCTGCGACATCCATACCATCTATTTTTAATATTTCGCCGATACGTTTTGCTTGGTGCTCTTGTAACAACTCATCAAATTGCATTCCTGCACCACAAAAAGAGTCATAACTACTATCACCTAAGGCAATCAAGCCATAACTTAGATTTGGCTGATATCCAACATTATCACGTAGTTCATGAAATAGCGGAGCAATAGTATCAGGTAAATCCCCTTGCCCTGTACTCGATGTTATCACAAGTACTGTCGAATATTTTTCCCAATCAGCAAGTGTACCCTCTTCATAAATATTGGCTTGATGTTTATGCTCAAGCAAAATACGCTGCGCCTCTTCAGCTACCGCTAATGCATCACCATAAACAGTACCTACAAAAATGCCGATTTTAGCCATCATAACTACCTACTTTATACAGTTTAAAATTCAATAAACTTAGCTTGCCTAACATATAGAAATTTAACCTTTATCTCAAGCTTCAGGGTCGTTAATTACTTCATATCATCCTAGAATTCAGTAGAATAAATGAAAAAATACTTATTTTATTAATTTAATGTCTGATTTATATTTTTATATTTTTATATTAATATTTAAATTGATTTAGTTTTATGACCTAAAAATAAATTAATTTAATAGATATAAACCGTCATTAATTAATAACGGTTTATATCAAAACAAAGGATAAAGAAATACTACATAAGCCACATATTTACTTATTTAACAAAAGAGTATTGTAAATTTTATTCCATTCATTTCTTTCTTTTGAAAAAAACCAAAATATATCATTTTTAGGTTTTGATTCCTTTAGCGTTTTTGTTATTAATTTATTAGCCCATTCGGGTAGTTTTCCACCGTTGAAAGCATCGCTATTCAGTATAATATTTAAATTTTCATGTGCTTTCATTATATTGCCATGGTTTTTATTATTGATATCGAGTCGTTTCTGATATGATTTAGGAAAGAAAAACTTATATGCTTTAGAAAAAAAGCTATTACTATTCTCTAGAGAATTATTATTAATAAAAAGTAATGAAGCGATTTTATTAATATTTAATAAAATATTTTCTTTTTGAATTTCACTATTAATCCTAGCAGTATATCCTTTCAATTTATTATCCACCTCAATTAACAATTCAATTCCAAAATAATTAGCCGATTCAATGGATTTATAATATTCATTTTTTATAGTTTTTATTTTTTCTAAGCTAGATTTAAATTCTATTAATCTATGTTCATCTTCTATCTTTTCATTTGAATTTAACTGTCTAACAATATCAAATTCATTATTAATTTCGATTTTCTTCCTAGTTAACATATCAATATTTATTTCAGATATATCTTTATAACCTAAAAAATCAACAATATTATTTATTGCTAAAGCTACATCGACTATTTTTTTATGGCTACTTACTTTTGAATGTAATTCATTTTTAATTAATTTAATTTCATTTTCAATTTTTTTAATTTCACATGGTGTGTCCTTGATGGAAGGTATTATATCAACCTTGCAATAACTCTCCTGATTAGTTTGTATCTCATCTTCTATTTTCATAATGGATAAACTACATCCATGAAAGCCAATATTATTATTTTCATTTGAAAATATATTCAATAAATTATTACCACCATTACTCTTATTATATAAACTTTCATTAATATGATCTATTTTATAAAACTGACCTTTATGGCTTATAAAGCTATTTATAATTGGACTATCATCATTAAAAACCATTTTTTCAAGAGAACTAGTATTATAAATATTCTTTTTCATTTTATTAAATAAGCTGTCCTTTTTTTTATAGGAAAGCAAACCAGTAAATATTTTTTCGACATCACCGATATCATTAATATTTTTCACGCTGATTATTTTATCTTTACTATCAAAAAAAGTTTTAACGCCTCCTGAGTTAATCCTGTCTTCCAGTTTTTTTAGATGTTCTTTATTTTTACCATTATTAGTATATTTATCAATTGAATTATCTAATTCTTTTTTTATATTATTTAATAAAAAATCCTTATCCTTATTAAGAATAAAAATATTATCATTTCCTTTTTTAAAAAAAAGTGAAATGTTATTTTTATCGAATACAGCACTCTCTCTATTTTTTTTATCATTTATATCTGTTATGGATAATATAAAACTTCTATGATTACTTTTGACGGTTAGCATGATATTTTCCCACTCTATTTAATAATTAATAGAATGGCATAACCAGCATAAATATTATTGCAATAAAAAAACACTCCCGAGTTTTACATGGGAGTGCTTTTTTATTTAGTGTGGAATATAGTAAGCTATTTATCGTTACCTAAAGACCTTATATATTCATCCATTTCAGTTTTTAGATTATCTGATTTAGGGCCAAATATCGCTTGAATACCCGAGCCAACAACCACAACACCAGCAGCACCTAATCTTTTCAACTCATCACGATCGACTTTTTCAATTTCTTTAACGCCAATACGTAAACGAGTAATACAAGCATCTAAGCTACTGATATTGTCTTTGCCACCAAACGCAGCGACTAAAGATTGCCCCATTGCACTCTTATCAGCTTGTTTTGCATTTTTATCTTCAACTTCGCGACCTGGAGTTTTCAGGTTTAGTTTCACGATTAAGAAACGGAAAATAGAGTAATAAGTTATCGCATAAAGTATGCCAATAATTGGGAACAGGTACAGCTTACTGCTGTTACCGCTTAATACGATAAAGTCAATTAAGCCATGAGAGAAACTCGTCCCATCACGCATACCTAACAGAATACAAATAACAAATGCTAAGCCAGCTAAAATGGCGTGAATAACATAAAGAATAGGTGCGACGAACATAAATGAGAATTCGATAGGTTCTGTGATCCCTGTTAAGAAGGCAGTTAATGCCGCAGAAATCATGATACCGCCCACTTTTACACGATTCTCAGGACGAGCTGAATGCCATATCGCAATAGCTGCTGCAGGCAAACCAAACATCTTAAATAAAAAGCCACCTGACAACATACCCGCAGTAGGGTCTCCTGCCATATAGCGAGGAATATCGCCATGGAATACTTGTCCTGCACTATTTACATATTCACCCACTTGCATTTGGAACGGTACATTCCAGATATGGTGCAAACCAAACGGCACCAATGCACGCTCAACAACACCATAAATACCGAAAGCAACTGCTGGGTTTTGATAGGCAGCCCACTCAGAAAAACGTTGGATAGCTGTACCGATAGGTGGCCAAATAAAGGATAGAAGAATACCCACAAAAATCGCAATCAGACCAGAAATAATAGGGACAAAGCGTTTACCTGCAAAGAAACCTAAATACTCAGGAAGTTTAATACGATAAAAGCGGTTAAACATTGATGCGGCAATAATACCCGCAATGATACCACCGAGTACCCCCGTATCAGTTAAACGTTGTATTTCAACACTATCAGGTGATAAACCTAATACCCAAGGGGCCACTACCAGCATAGTTTTTGACATAATGCCATAAGCCACAACAGAGGCTAGTGCTGATACCCCATCATTATTGGTAAAACCTAATGCAACACCAATCGCAAAAATAAGTGGCATATTAGAGAAAACCGAACCACCAGCTTCTGCCATAACTTGAGAAACAGAAGAAGGGATCCATGAAAGATCAGCGGAACCAACCCCTAATAAAATACCGGCGATAGGCAGCACAGATACCGGTAACATCAAGGACTTTCCGATTTTTTGTAAAACAACAAATAGGTTTTTAAACATCAAGCAGACTCCCGGAATGTGGGTTTTTATATGTTGTAAGTTTTTATTTGTTTAAAGTAGTGTGGGTTTTATTTCATAAACTTATCTAATGATAAGCCTTATTTATTTTACATCATAAAATAAATCGCTTAATGAATACATGATAGCTGTCACGTTTCAAACATGTGTTCAGATCAATTAATAAAATAATTTATTTTACAAATAATTAAAATAGATTATAAATTTGCGCAAACCATCAAGACTTAAGTAAAAAAGCCTTGATAGTCACAAAATGAAAGTAATATTTAAAATAAGAAAGGAATTAAAAATGATGAGCTAAATCTTCACCATACTGCTCTAATTCAGGTCTTAATCCACGCCAACCAAATTGATTAATAAGGTGTTGCCAAGGCAGATCCCATTTAGCTGTTAAGTTAAGTGGTTGCAATGTGATTGGATGAATTAAGTTTAGATGGCTTGCATGTAACATCAAGCGATGAGATTGAAAATAATTTACAACTCCACGGTTTTGACGTAAATCACCATGAGCGGTATCACCGATAATTGGATGGCGAATATGAGACATATGGCGACGTAATTGATGCTTACGACCTGTTTCAGGACGCAATTCTAATAAACTAAATCGAGATGTAGGATAGCGCCCAATCGCAACCTCTTTTTCAACAGTACCTAATGGCTGGCAATGTGTTACACATTCTTGAATTTGTGGAGGTTGAGTTGCAAATTTGTCTGCAATTTTATCTAACTCCTCCACTAAAGGGCTATCAATCACTAGCGCTTCTTCAACATACCCTCTGACAACGGCATGGTAAATTTTTTCTGTTTTATGTTGTTCAAAAGATTGAGATAGCGCTCTAGCGACATCAGAAGAAAGCGCCATCAATAGAACACCTGATGTAGGTCTATCTAGACGATGCACGGGGAAAACATGTTGCCCTATTTGATCTCTTAGTGTCTGCATTACAAACACTGTTTCATGTCTATCTAACCAACTACGGTGAACAAGCCAGCCCGCAGGTTTATTCACCGCAACAAGATATTCATCTTGATAAATAATATCTAGCATTGTCGGCCTTATGATTTAAACATTGCGTCAAGTTCACGCAAATGATTGAGTAAATCAGTAACATCTCGACTCTTATCTTCTTTAAATGCTTCTTCGTAATAAGGTGCGATTGCAAATGCATTCGGTAATGGCATTTCATTTTCAATCATCGATGACAATTTTGGAATTAATACCCACTGTAACCATTCATGAGCACTCATTGTATCAATACAGAAAGGCTCAACACTTTCAAATGCTTGTTCAGTCGGAGATTCTAATTGCCATAGCTCAATATTCTTCATCTCTTCTTCAATCAAGAGCAATTTAGCTAAAATGCGTTGTTCTGGTGTCATCATTTATTCCTTATATAAAACTTACGAATAAGGATAACATTGGGATGGAATAGCAGAAAACAAATAAAAAATAAAAGGAGCCGAAACCCCTTTTAGACAAGAAAAATAGTTGTCTGTACAACACATGCGTCCAAGCAAGACCGTTTTTATCTATCCTTGAGATTACGTCCGTATCAACATTAATGGAAATATCCTATTTCCTGTGTCCTTGATCACTCTATATTTTATCGGTCACCAAACAGTCCCTTAGTTGGTGGACGTAGAATGCCAATAATTGATTAGTTAAACAACCCACAAAATAAAAGTAATTAAAGAGCTATAACTATAAATAAAGACAATAAGTTAATAACTTATTGCTCTACTTAAATAAATCAATTTTATTTTTATTAGTGGCGTTTTTTAATAAAAAACACATGCTTTTTTTGTAAGATATATCTCACAAGAAAAAAGGCTTATAGACTACATCACTCATTATATACAGCGACTAATTCCGATAAAAAGAGAGATAAATTTTCAGCTAAAACTTCTCTTTTCTTTTTACCGAAAGTTTCAAGAATGACTTCACCGGAAACATTACACACGGAAATTATTTCATTTTCTGAATCTGTAGTGCCAATAAACAATGTGGGTGTAAGTTTTAAACGCTTTTGAGTCACCAAATGACCAATAATGTTTTCTTGTAAGCGAATAAAATCTTCTTCGCTCCACACTTGGATCAAACTGAAATCTATATCTCTAAAACGAACCTGCATATCACCAGCATACTGAGTGGTAAAGTAATCATGCAATTCAGGGCGAATAATAATCCCCATTGCTTTTTCAATTTTTTCTAGTTTATCTATTCCTACAAAAGGTTGCGGTAACCAGTAAACAACCTCATCACCTGTTCTTGATATACAAATAGAAGGAACACCATAAAGATCTTCACTTGCAGGAGGTAAACCTGATTTTTCTTGCCACAAATCAACATACTTTTGCGTAAAGGCTTTTAATTCAGAGGAGATGTTTTCAGTCATGATTATCTGTTTTATCTATTTAAATAAGAATTCCCTTTATATTACCTGATTATGACACTAATTCAGAGCATCAAAAATAAAGCATTCATATACTATTGATGTTTCAATAGTATAATTAACCTTCTTTTATTTTCAGCTAAAGTTAGGATGTAAATTATGTCTTTATATCAAGGTGATAAATCTCTTGAAGCATTATCTCTCGGCAAAGAGACTCAATATCACGATCAATATGATGCCGGATTATTGCAAGGTGTACCACGTAGCCTAAATCGAGATTCACTCTCTTTAACTGCTGAAAATTTACCTTTTCATGGTGGTGATATTTGGACTATGTATGAGCTCTCATGGCTTAATAGCAAAGGCTTACCACAAGTTGCTATTGGTCATGTTGAATTAGACGCAACCACTGAAAATCTTATTGAATCTAAAAGTTTTAAATTATATCTCAATAGTTTTAATCAAACTCGCTTTGAAAGTTGGGATATCGTCGAAAAAACCTTACTTAACGATTTAACAACTTGTGCTAAAGGCAAAGTTAATTTGACTATCTATCCACTTTCGCATTTTACATCACAACCTATTGTCGATTTTGCTGGAGAGTGTATTGATGAACAAGATATCGAAATTGATAATTATCAGTTTGATGTCCAATGGTTAAACGAATCGACAACCGATACACTGGTTGAAGAAACCCTTGTCAGCCATCTGTTAAAATCCAATTGCCTTATTACCAATCAACCAGATTGGGGATCAGTCGCTATTCAATATAAGGGTAAAAAGATTAACCGTGAAAAACTGCTACGCTATTTAGTTTCATTTAGGCAACACAATGAATTTCATGAACAGTGTGTTGAACGAATTTTTCACGATATTATGCAATTATGTACGCCAGAAACATTAACTGTTTATGCGAGATATACGCGACGTGGTGGATTAGATATCAATCCTTGGCGTAGTAATTGTGAGTTTGTTCCAAAAATCAGTCGATTAGCCAGACAATAATAGGAATAATGCCTGTATGTTAATATGATCTGTGTTATACCAAGATCAGTTGCACTTCAGTTTGTTATTTCAGGAGAAAAAGGAGTCCTACGTGATAACTCATGTCAGCCCATTAGGTTCCATGGATCTGCTTTCACAGCTAGAAGTTGATATGCTAAAGAGAACCGCAAGCAGTGATCTTTATCAGCTGTTTCGTAATTGTTCTCTTGCTGTCCTCAACTCTGGTAGCCTTACTGATAGTAGTAAAGAACTGTTATCTAAATACCAAGATTTTGATATTAACGTACTGCGCCGTGAACGAGGCGTAAAACTTGAGTTAGTCAATCCTCCTGAAGACGCCTTTGTTGATGGAAAAATTATTCGCTCACTACAAGCTAACTTATTTGCTGTGCTTCGTGACATATTGTTTGTTCACGGGCAAATCACAACAGCCAAACGCGATCTTCACCTGAACTTAGAAAATAGTACTCACATTACTAACACAATTTTCTCGATTTTACGTAATGCACGAGCCCTTCATATTGATGAAGATCCTAACATGATCGTTTGCTGGGGTGGTCACTCAATCAATGAAACAGAATACCTTTACGGTAGAAAAGTAGGTAACGAATTAGGGTTACGAGAACTCAATATCTGTACAGGCTGTGGACCTGGTGCGATGGAAGCACCAATGAAAGGGGCTGCCGTTGGTCACGCTCAACAACGTTATAAAAATAGCCGTTTTATTGGTATGACTGAGCCTTCAATCATTGCGGCTGAGCCACCAAATCCATTAGTTAACGAACTGATTATTATGCCAGATATTGAAAAGCGTCTGGAATCTTTCGTGCGAATTGGACATGGAATTATTATTTTCCCTGGCGGTGTAGGAACAGCGGAAGAATTGCTGTATTTACTTGGTATTCTGATGTCTCCAGAAAATCAAGACCAAGTATTACCACTGATTTTAACTGGCCCTAAAGAGAGTGCAGAGTACTTTAATGTATTAGATGACTTTATCGCCAATACATTAGGCGACGAAGCTCGACGTCATTACCAAATTATTATTGATGATGCACCTGAAGTTGCTCGTATCATGAAAAAATATATGCCTTTGGTCAAAGATAATCGTCGTAGTACTGGTGATGCTTATAGCTTTAATTGGTCAATGAAAATCAATGCTGATTTACAGCATCCTTTTGAGCCAACACATGAAAATATGGCATCGCTTAACTTAAGTACCGATCAATCTCCTGAGAAATTAGCAGCTGACTTACGTCGTGCATTCTCTGGTATTGTTGCTGGTAACGTAAAAGAAGTAGGTATGAAAGCGATTGAAGCTTACGGCCCTTATAAAATTCATGGTGATCGTGAAATTATGCGTCGCATGGATATTTTATTAACCGGCTTTGTTGAGCAACATCGAATGAAACTTCCGGGTGGTACAGCTTACCAACCATGTTACGAAATTATCAGCTAATTTATTATGATACATTTGCTGATTATTGATGCTTTAAACCTGATCCGCCGCATTCATGCGGCATCAGGTTCTTCTTGCCAAACTGTGTGTGAACAGAGTGTCAATCAGCTGCTTGGTCACACACAACCTACCCATGCTGTAGCGGTCTTTGATGAAGATGATCGAGAGGGTAGTTGGCGACATCAACTCTTACCCGATTATAAAGCAGGCCGCACACCCATGCCTGATGACTTGCGACAACAATTACCTGAAATTAAAGCAATGTTACTTAATTTAGGAATACAAAGCTGGCACTCAGGTGGTGATGAAGCAGATGACGTTGCAGCAACACTGGCAACCAAAGTGGCAAGTGCAGGTTTTCGAGTCACGATCATTTCAACGGATAAAGGTTATTGCCAATTACTTTCTCCCTCTATTCGTATACGCGATTATTTTCAACGACGCTGGTTAGATTTAGAATTTATTAGATCTGAATTTGGTGTCGAACCATCTCAACTTACCGATTATTGGGGATTAACGGGCGTCAGTAGCAGTAAGGTTGTAGGAGTTCCTGGTATTGGCCCTAAAAGTGCTACCGAGCTTTTACAAGCTTATCCAGATCTAGAATCGCTCTATCAACATATTGATGATGTTCCTACTAAATGGCAAAACAAACTTACTACTCATAAAGAGTCTGCATTTATCAGTCGGAAAATCGCGACATTACGTACTGATATTCAATTAAACGGTAATCTACAACAGTTGCGTTTAAAATAGCCAAGTTCCCAGTCATTAAGACACAACCAGCGAATATCTTTAAATAACTCGCTCTCATTAAAAAAAGCTAAGCTTCTATTTATAAGCTTAGCCTTTTATCGTTATCAATACACCGATGTAATTTGAGCGTTTTTAGAATTCACGGTCGGGTCGATAAGCGGCCCAAATATTTTGTATATGAACTGTTATCTCTTCTCTATCATGATAAAGATGCTTAGCTTGGATCTTAACGTTAATCCCTTTTTCCGCTAATTCTGACTTTATTTTGTCAAGGATATGAGAGACTTCTTCATAACGCTTTTTCATTGGCAATTTTAAGTTAAAGATAGCTTCACGACACCATTCATTAGCAATCCAAGTTGTCATTAATGCAGCAACTTTAGCTGGTTTTTCAACCATATCGCAAACAAGCCATGTGATATTTTTAGAGGTAGGTTCAAATTTAAAACCATCAACTTGGTGATGACGAACTTGCCCGGTATCCATTAAAGATTGTGCCATTGGCCCATTATCAACAGCATGCACCATCATACTGCGTTTTACTAATTGATATGTCCAACCACCGGGGCATGCACCTAAATCGACCGCTTTCATTCCACTTGCTAAACGCTCTTCCCACTCTTCATAAGGAATGAAAATATGAAATGCTTCTTCAAGTTTTAATGTCGAACGACTTGGCGCATCTGATGGGAATTTTAATCGAGGAATACCCATATAAAATGGGGAATTATTAAAACTATAGGAATAGCCAACATAACAACATCCCGGCGCAATAAAAAACACATGAACAACAGGACGGCTAAAGTTCTCTACTTTCAACAATATTTTCTCATTACGTAAATGATTACGTAATGGCACCGTAAATTTACGGCAGAATTTTAATAATTCTTTGCTTTCGTTAGTGTCTGCAACTTCAACTCGAAGTTCACCTGCTTTTTCAACAGCACCTTTTAGCATTCCAACAATCGGTGTAATTCTATCTTCTGGTGGTAAATCTTTAAGTAATTCACCTGTCACAAACATCTGACGAGCAAAAATTAATTCACGGAAACTCACATCACGCGCAATCTTATCTGCATCACCTTCTTGGTAACATTCAAAGATCACATAACCACTTCCTTCTTTAACACGAGGAAAGCCATAAACGCCGATTTGACCTGCTTTATCCGTAATCTCAGCCGCGCACTCTTTTTCAAAACCTTGGCGACAATATAATGCAACTTTATTCATGGCGAGACGCCGGTGCCCTTAGACGCAAAGCGCCAATAAAAATTAATGCCCAACCAATAAGAAAACTAAATCCACCAATTGGCGTAAAATAAGATAACAATCTAACTTGTGTTAGCGCCATACAATAAAGGCTACCACTGAAAAGTAGAATACCAACACCAAAGAAAATACCCGCCCAATAAAACCATAAAATGGTTTTACGCATTAACATTGCCGCAATTCCGACAAGTAATAAGGTATGGACGATTTGGTAGCGCATCGCTAACTGAATGTATTCCCAATGTTGTGGCGATAAATGAGGTGCAAGCTTATGAGTTGCAAATGCACCAAAAGCAACATAAAAGAAGCCACTAATCGCGGAAAACATAAGCAATGTACGACTATTCACTGTTTATTCCTTCCTATCTAGAAGATATTTACCAATCGCAATATTAAGATGATGTTAGTAAACCCAGCTTTTCTTGCTCATTCGCTGCTTGAGATAAAATCCATTGGCGGAAAGCCGCAATCTTACCCAATTCAGCCTGACTATCTTGGCAAACTAAATAAAATGCATTTTTACTAACAAGGACATCTGGAAAAGGTCTTACTAATCGACCTGATTCTATTTCACTACGTGCCATGACATTATTAACCAATGCAACACCTTGTCCATGTACAGCAGCCTGTATCACCATTGAACTATGGCTAAAAATAGGGCCTTGTTGCACATTTATCTGATTTTGTATCTCTAATTGGCGTACATAAGCTTGCCAATCTCGACGAGATGTATCATGTAGCAGTGTATGATAAATCAGATCGGATGGGGTTTTTAGTGGTTTTTCACCTGTAAGTAAAGATGGTGCACAAACAGGAATTAAATATTCTGCATAAAGGCGGTCTGTACGCAACCCAGCCCAATTACCTCGACCATAAAAAATGGCGACATCAACATCATCAGCCAATTTATCTTCTTCTCTATCAACAGCTTGAATTCGCACATCAATTCCCGGATAAGCTTGGTTAAAACCAGATAACCGAGGTACTAACCATTGAATCGCAAAACTTGGAGAAAGGCTAACGGTAAGTGCGCCTTTCGCGCTTCTAGCTAATAATTTGCGAGTTGCCTCGTTAATTGATGAAAAAATTTCCTTAATATCGAGGTAATAACTCTGCCCTTCTTCCGTTAATAAAAGAGAACGGTTACGTCTTCTAAATAATTTTAGCCCAAGGAATTCTTCTAATGTTTTAATTTGGTGGCTCACTGCTGCTTGTGTCACAAATAATTCTTCAGCGGCTTTAGTAAAACTTAAATGACGTGCCGCTGAATCAAAAACCCTAAGCGCATTTAATGGCGGTAAACGTTTAGACATATTCGGTTCTTAAACCCCTATTTTGGCTATTAGTAGACCCTAACTTTCATCATTAGTTTTTTTTATGCGAAGCATTATAAATTGTCCCTTGATGATTAGCCAGTAAATACCTATAGTAAGCGCACTTCCTAAGCCGGAACGAAAAGTTGTGTAGTAGTAATACTGCAAAACTTTTGGCTTTGTGGTTGTGATGTTGTGTTTGCAAGTTGTCTGGAAATTCCAGACTTAGTAGCTGATGCTACTGTTTTTTTTCACTTCCTGTACATTTACCCTGTCTGTCCATAGTGATTTTATAGTGCACCGCCAAGGCGGTGCTTTTTTTATTCCCTATTTTTATCTAACTTTTCATCTTCTACACACTCACTTTTGATGTTTTCATCTTTTCTTCACAATAAATTTATTGTCAATGTTCTGAAAAATGCATCATATTCTCTTTAACATGATTAAATTAAAGAAAAAACATATGATAAATCTACTATCTGTGATTTTTTATTGAGCGAATTTTCGCCATCTTTATCGTGTTATTATGGGCGCACTATCATGCTATAAACGGATGTTCTTAGTTTTTCATTATAAATAAATATAATTAACCGTATAATCTATACGCCCTATTTTTACTACAAATGACGAAACGTTATTCATCTACCAACACAGCATAATTATGAACGTATTTTCCCCTGAATTATTTCGACAACAATTTCCTGCTCTTGAAGCAAACACAGTGTATCTTGATAGCGCAGCTACGGCATTAAAGCCTCTTGCGATGATAGAAGCCTCCGATAATTTTTATCGCCACAATTTTGCAACGGTACACCGTAGCCAATATCAGCATGCTAGGGAAACAACGCAACAATATGAGGGGACGCGTCAACAAGTTGCCAAATTAATCAATAGTGCTGATAGTGATACGATTATTTGGACAAAAGGCACCACAGAATCACTCAACCTGATTGCTCAAGGCTATTTTCGTCCACGCTTACAAGCTGGTGATGAAATAATTGTTAGTGAGCAAGAACATCATGCAAACCTTATTCCTTGGTTGATACTGGCCGAACAAACGGGCGCACGAGTGATCCGCTGGGCAATTGAGGATCATTTTTTACCTTCAATTAATAGCTTAAATGCTTTAATCAATAAGCGGACACGAATTGTTGCTGTTAGCCAAATGTCGAATGTAACAGGTGCTCAAATTGCATTAGATAAGGTGTCTCAATGCGTTCATCAACATGATAATTGCTTATTGGTTGTCGATGGTGCGCAAGGTATTGCGCATCACCCAACGGATGTCACAGCACTTGATATCGATTTCTATGTTTTTTCCGCTCATAAACTCTATGGCCCTAATGGATTAGGTGTTTGTTATGGCAAACGAAAATATTTAGAAGATATGGCTCCTTGGCATGGTGGTGGAAAGATGCTAGCTCACGTCACATTTGATGGGTTTACTCCAGCCGCTATTCCTCAACGCTTTGAAGCGGGAACACCTAATGTTGCAGGTGTTATTGCATTTTCAGCCACATTAGCATGGTTAGAAAAACAAAATATGCATCAGGCTAATCAATATGCTCTTGAGCTTGCAAAAGAAGCAGAAAAACGTCTCAGTGAGTTAAATGGTTTTATTAGTTATCGAGCGGCCAATTCATCGGTTGTTTCCTTCAATTTCGAAGGTGTTCATCATAGTGATTTAGCAACATTAATCACAGAGAAAGGTATTGCATTACGCACAGGGCAACACTGCGCACAGCCTCTTATTGATTCATTAAACATTTCAGGCTGTTTACGCATTTCTTTTATGCCTTATAATCAACACGCTGATATTGATGTTTTTATTAATGCCGTTAAATTTGCTCTAACACTCTTAAAAGATGAATAATTGAAATGAATAACAACACACCTCTGCTTGCAACTCAGCACCCATTTGGTCATGAAATCACTTTAGAAGCATTACTTAATGATTTCCAAAAATTAAAAGCGTGGGAAGACAAATATCGTCAATTAATTCAACTCTCACGTAAATTACCCGCATTACCTGATGAATTAAAAACAACAGAAAAAGAGATCAAGGGATGTGAGAACAGAGTGTGGTTAGGTGTCGAATTAAATAATGACGGCAAATACCATATTTATGGTGATAGTGATGGTCGTATTGTAAAAGGCTTATTGACTATTATTTTAACCGCTGTTGAAAATAAAACAGCGCAAGAAATAGCTGATATCGATATGTTAGCTATTTTTGATCAATTAGGATTGGCTAATCAAATTAGCCAATCTCGCACGGACGGCGTGAATGCGATTATCAAACGATTAAAATCACTTACCTCACAGTATTAAGTTTTATACTCTAAATAATTCAATATGTAGCTAGGCGACAAGTAAATGAGTCACTAGGAGCATCAGTATGCGACTAGTGCGATGGAGCACCGTCAACAACACGACAACTTCAAATATGACGAGTACGTTGAGCCTTCGCTAGCATCTTCTTCAATGCATGAGACACCGCAATAAAACCAAATGACGCCGTTACCATCGTTACAGCACCAAAACCGGCTGAACAATCCATTCGTTTCACACCATCCGCCGTACTTTTTGCCGCACAAACCGTACCATCGCCTTGTGGATAAACTAACTGTTCTGTTGAGAAAACACAGTCGATCCCTAATTTCCCCTTACTATTTTTTACAACATTAAAATCAGATTTCAAACGCTCTCTTAATTTAGCCGCTAAAGGATCTTGAATTGTTTTTGCTAAATCAACCACTTGAATTTGGGTTGGATCAATTTGCCCACCAGCACCACCCGTGGTGATCACTGGAATTTTATAACGGCGACAATACGCTAATAATGCAGCTTTTGGCCTTACACTATCAATAGCATCAATGACATAATCGAAGTTGTTATTCATCATTTCAGCAACATTATCAACTGTGATAAAGTCATCAATACTGGTCACTTTGCATTCTGGGTTGATTTCTAAAATACGTTGTTTCATCACGTCGCATTTGGGCTGCCCCACGCTTTCTTTCAACGCATGTATTTGACGATTAGTGTTCGTCACACACACATCATCCATATCAATTAAGGTGATAGCACCAATACCACTGCGTGCTAATGCTTCAGCCGCCCAACTACCGACCCCACCTATACCCACGACACAGATATGGGCCTGAGCAAAATAAGACAATGCTTTTTGCCCATAGAGTCGCCCGATCCCAGAAAAGCGTTGTAAATATGAATCTGATAATGAATTTTGCATGGTGCGATAACAACCTAAATAACAGAAATAATCATGGCTATTCATATTAATAGCCATGTCGTGTGTATAATTTTACCGTTTATAACGAGCAGATAAAGAGTAAATCGTTTTATGATGAAGGATTTAGCAAGTTAAGCTGTGATTTTTTTAATACCCAAACACGCCCATAATGATTATAGAAACCTGCCATATGGCCAGCATCTTTACCAATTCCATGATAAATATCGAAATGATGGCCTTTAATTGCTCCGCCTACATCTAATGCCACCATTAAACGCATTTGATATTCACCTGTAAATTTACCCGTATTATCAAGTACAGGAATTTCAGCAAGTAACACCGTTCCGGCTGGAATAATACTTCTGTCAGAAGCCACAGAGGCAAGTGCAACAAGTGGGATAGCACTGGCACCTCTAACAGGGGTAAACGGTTCTGGTTTGAAAAAAACAAACGATGGGTTTTCTTCTAATAATTTTCTCACTTCAGCATCATTGTGCTTATCAGCCCAATCTCTAATAGCGAGCATCGACATATCTTTTTTTTCTACTTCGCCATTATCAATAAGTACTTTGCCAATACTACGATAAGGGTGTCCGTTTTTCCCTGCATAACCAAAGAACGTTAAAGGTTTACCATCACCGAAATCAACATAACCACTTCCCTGAACTTCCATCATAAAATTATCCATAATGGAGTTACTGTACGCTGCAATTAAAGATGGGCTTAATGCACCATTATAAATAGCAGCACGAGAAGGCAATTTTGAACGATTATTAGTAGGCATTCTATAAAGAGGATATTGGAATTCACCTTGTCGTGTTAAACGAGCTTCAAGGACTGGCGTATAATAACCAGTAAATTGAACATTACCGTAGTTATCAACCCCTTCCATTTGAAATGCAGAAAGATTAAATTGACGTAATTGACGAGTATCTGCACCAGAACGTAGCCAGTTTTCAACCGCCTGATAAGTCTCTTTGTTGCTATTATACAAACGAGATGATGTTTGGTTTATCTGACTTACTTGTTGTAAGTAATCAGGGCCATTAATCGGTGTACCTTGTGTGTTTGGCGAACTTACTTCAATGAGATCTTGCTTAAGCTTTCCATCTTTATACTGTTGCCCTTGCTCTGTTGGACGATGACATCCTGTCAAGGCAAGCGCTAACATACCTAAAATTAACGATTTTCGCCAAGTAACCATTTTTGACCCGCTTAATAACTAAATTTGAGTGTCGATTTTGAGTTAGAAAGATACCAAAGCAAAATCAATAAATATACGATTATACTAATTGTTAAGGCTTTCTATTATCACCCAATCAATATGACTTTTAAACATCAAGTATATACGCTAAATAATTTGAAGCATGACGAGTATAACTGCCTAAATTTGCATCTTGATGTGTTATTTCTGACCGTTTTTAAAAGAAAACTGTAAAAATTTCATAAAAAACTTGCAACTCGGCAGATCCTGAGTATAGTGCCCCTCTGTGGAGACGCGGGGTGGAGCAGCTTGGTAGCTCGTCGGGCTCATAACCCGAAGGTCGTCAGTTCAAATCTGGCCCCCGCAACCAATTCACAAAGCAGTAAGTTATAGTATCAGTCGCGGGATGGAGCAGCATGGTAGCTCGTCGGGCTCATAACCCGAAGGTCGTTGGTTCAAATCCAGCTCCCGCAACCAATTCTATAAACAACAATTCAGTCGCGGGATGGAGCAGCATGGTAGCTCGTCGGGCTCATAACCCGAAGGTCGTTGGTTCAAATCCAGCTCCCGCAACCAATTTCTTTTCAAAATTTCTTCTTATTTTACTTTTCCTCTTAATTTACAAATCTAATCTTCTCACTCATAAATTTACTACATTAAATTTCTTTTATCTCAATAACCCATTGTGTTAGATAGATTTATTACACTTAAAATACAATAAAAAACGCCAATAGAAAGCGCATGATATTGGCTTTCCACTGGAATATAAGAAAAGAATATAGAAAAAGATTAGCTACGATCAGCTAACGTTAATTCACCGCCATTAGCGAAATAAGCTTTGATCCCTTTGAAAATAGATTCTGCAATTTGTTGCTGGAATTTAGCCGTTTTCAGTTTCTTCTCTTCTTCGATATTACTGATAAAGGCAGTCTCTACTAAAATAGAGGGGATCTCAGGCGCTTTTAATACCGCAAAACCGGCCTGATCGACTTTATTTTTATGCAGTTTATTAATACCACCTAATAGCTTAAGCACTTCGCTACCAAATTTTAAGCTGTCATTAATAGTCGCAGTTTGTACGAGATCGAGCATTGCATGGTCTACATAGCGATCGCCACTTTTACTCACCCCACCAATTAAGTCAGACTCATTTTGTGTTTGAGCAAGATAACGTGCCGTATTACTGGTTGCGCCCGTTTTTGATAATGCAAAAACAGATGAACCTCTTGCTGAACGGTTTGTAAACGCATCCGCATGGATAGAAACAAATAAATCTGCCTGCATTTTTCGCGCTTTAGCAACACGCACTGTCAATGGAATAAACACATCTTCATTACGTGTCATATACGCCTTCATTTTGGCGTCTTTATCAATAAGCGTTCTTAAGCGACGAGCAATTTGTAAAACCACATCTTTTTCACGTGTTTTATATTTACCAATTGCCCCAGGATCTTCTCCACCATGGCCTGGGTCGATCATGATAATAATAGGTCTATCTCGCCCTGCTCTACCCGGTTTACGGGTATCAGTTTGTGCTGGCACTGCTTGTTGTAAATCACCGTCGTTATATTCACGCAATAGTGCTAAGAGAGGATCGTCTTCCGTGTCAGCACCATGGCTTGGATAGAAATCTAACACCAAACGGTTTTTAAATTCAGCCACAGGTTTAAGCGTAAACATTTGTGGTTGTACAGGCGTTTTTACTTCAAATACCAGTCGTACTGTTTTAGGTGTATTTTGACCAACGCGAATAAGCTTTAAATACGGATCGCTAGTCTGAACCTGATTAGCGACACCTTTCAGCACGCTATTAAGTTGAATACCTTCTAAATCCACCACAATACGTTCAGGATTTGATAATGCAAACTGACGATATTTCAGTGGGGTACTGGATTCTATAGTCACGCGAGTATAAGTCGAGGCAGGCCAAACCCTCACAGCAACAATAGATGCTGTGGCAGCAAAACCAACAGGACTAACACTTAACAATAATAACGCGCCAATTCCTTTAACAAGACGACGACGAGTTTGATTGTGCTCAGAATGACTCATGAAAATATTCCAAAAAACGATTAACGCCAATAAACTCTAAAAAGAGATAAAAAAAGTTAAGAACAAAAAACTTTACCCAATCCACACTTCACTGTCACTTAAAAACAGCACAATTACTCACTTTTACACGAATATTCTGCCTTCAGGGAAAACAATAAGATAGGATTTTACTTGCCATTCCTCTCCAAAAAGAATAAAAATACATTAAATACGAATAAAAATTCATTTGAGAGGGTTTTATGAAAGAGCGTAGCACCGAATTGGTCGATGGATTCCGCCACTCGGTTCCGTATATTAATGCACATAGAGGCAAAACATTTGTCATTATGTTGGGTGGCGAAGCCATTGCTCACGAAAATTTCCCATCCATCATTAATGATATTGGGTTGTTACACAGCCTAGGTATTCGTTTAGTGGTGGTTTATGGTGCTCGCCCACAAATTGATGCAGCTCTTGAAGTACAAAAAATATCTCCGATTTATCATAAGTATACGCGTATCACAGATAGCAAAACCTTAGAAATCGTTAAACAAGCTGCGGGTACATTGCAACTCGATATTACGGCTCGCCTATCAATGAGTTTAAGCAATACTCCATTACAAGGTGCTCATATTAATGTTGTCAGTGGTAACTTTGTTATCGCGCAGCCATTAGGGGTTGATGATGGCGTTGATTACTGTCATAGCGGGAAAATTCGTCGTATTGATGAAGAAGCTATTCATCGCCAGTTAGACAGTAATGCTATTGTATTAATTGGCCCTGTTGCAGTGTCTGTTACCGGTGAAAGTTTTAATCTCACCTCAGAAGAAGTGGCAACACAGCTTGCAATCAAACTTAAAGCACAAAAACTGATTGGTTTTTGCTCATTTCAAGGTGTTGCCGATGAAGAAGGCCACATTGTTTCTGAACTGCTACCTAATCAAGCTGAAGATAAAATTCTAGAGCTACAAACAGAAGGTGATTACCACTCAGGCACAGTAAGATTCTTGCGAGGTGCGGTTAAAGCCTGTCGTCGAGGTGTAGAACGTAGCCACTTACTAAGTTATCAATCTGATGGTGCGCTTATTCAAGAATTATTCTCTCGCGATGGTATTGGTACTCAAATCGTCATGGAAAGTGCAGAGAAAGTTCGTAGAGCAAATATTAATGATATTGGTGGCATACTCGAACTTATTCGCCCATTAGAACAGCAAGGTATTTTAGTCAGACGTTCAAGAGAACAATTAGAAATTGAAATTGACCAATTCACTATTATTGAACGCGATAATATGACTATAGCCTGTGCCGCACTGTACCCTTATCCATCAGAAAAAATTGGTGAAATGGCGTGTGTTGCAGTACATCCAGATTATCGAAGCTCTTGTCGTGGTGAGGTTTTACTACAACGTATCTCAGCACATGCTAAGCAATTAGGATTGGAAAAGCTGTTTGTTCTAACAACTCGTAGCATACACTGGTTTCAAGAAAAAGGATTTGAACCAGCCGAAATTGATAAGCTACCGATTGAAAAACAGGCACTTTATAATTACCAACGTCGTTCTAAAATTTTAATTTTAGACTTACGTAAAGAGTAATTAATAAGCATAAAAAAGACAGGAGCCCTCTCAATGCCTGTCTTTTTATTTTCTATCATTAACTAACAGCTAATAACGTAATTTATCAATTAATCCACTTCGACGTTGAATACGTGTTTGTATTGCCATTCTCACCATAGACTCTGAAGCATATAGAGAAAGCTTCTTTTTAGCGCGTGTTAATGCGGTATACAGCAATTCACGACTAACAACAGGTGAAAATTTATCGGGTAGTACTAACGCTGTATGGGTAAATTCAGAACCTTGTGATTTATGCACGGTCATTACATATGCGGTTTCATGTTGTGGTAATCGACTCGGTTGGATCGCTTTCAATTTTCTATCAGGTAGCTGAAAAAAAGCCTTCATTTCACCTTCATCATTATTGAGCATAATGCCAATATCACCATTAAACAAACCTAATGTACTGTCATTTCTTTGGATCATAATAGGTCGTCCAATATAATCACTTTGATAACTATTTGTAGGACGGCGGATCAATCGCTGGCGATGCAATAACATTTCAATTCTGTCATTTAACCCACTTACACCAAAAGGGCCTTCTCTTCGTGCACACAATAAACGGTATTGGTTAAATGCATTAAGAATAATATCAGGTGAGGCTTTTTGGGAAACTAATGTGAGATATTCTCGATAGGCATTAACGGCATCTTGAATCATCAGTAAATAACTTTCTTTTGATTCCAAAGCAATAAAGCTCACATCTTGAGGCTCTAATACTATTTCAAGCTGTTGTGGGCTAATCTCTGCTTTTTTTAGCAATGTAATCGCTGTTTTGGTCTGCCCTTTATTAACCGCAAAAGCCAGTTGCCCTATGCCTGAATCTTCACCAAAACGATAGCTTTTACGTAATAGACACAGAGAATCACTGACGACAGATACTGGGGTTTGAGAAACTGGAATAGTATCCGTCGATTTAACCAATTCACCTTGGGTTAAGTGATTAATCTGATCAAATCTTTTTTGACTGAAGCCATCTTCAGAAAAACGACAAATATCACCTAATACAGCCCCCGCCTCAACAGAAGCAAGTTGGTCTTTATCTCCTAAGAAAATAACGTGACATTTTAATGGAAGTGCATCAATCAAACGCGCCATCATAGGTAAATCAACCATTGAGGCTTCATCAACAACTAAAATATCAAGCTGTAATGGGTTATCTTTATGGTAGCGCACTTGCTGACTTTCAGGCTGAGCACCTAATAAGCGATGAATAGTTTGCGCCTGCTTTGGCATCCATTTATTTTCTTCTTCACTTAAATTAAGTTGTGCTAAGGCGTTACCTAAAGATTCCGTTAATCTCGCTGCCGCTTTACCTGTAGGAGCGGCTAATTGAATAATCGGCTTTTCATTCGATGTGAGCATCACAAAAGCGGCTAAAATTTTAGCAACTGTTGTCGTTTTTCCCGTTCCTGGACCGCCAGAAATAATGGAAATGGGGCTAGTGATAGCAACGCTGGCAGCCACTTTTTGCCAATTTGTTTCTTGATTTTCTTTCGTTGCTGGAAAAAGTTGGTTGAGCACTTTAATTAATTCATTTTCATCAATATCAACAATAGCCTGCTCTCGCCTAAAAAACTGAGCAACTTTCTCTTCATAGCTCCACATTCTTTGTAGATAAAGATATTCATTATCTAAAATAATAGGAAAAGAGGGATCATCGCGACTTTGATTAACGCAATGACAATGAGTCAACTCTTCTACTATCTTTTTAGCAGAAGGCTTACCCATTTTTTGCCAAATCTCTAGTGCAAACTCTTTTTGTCTACCATCGAATAATTGATCTTTCTGAATAATATTCAATGGTAAACAAACATGACCCGCTCCAGTTTGAGCACTCAAATAAGCAAATACAAACAGTAAAATAGGGTTTTCATCTTCAACCAGCATTTGTGCAAATCGAAGATCTAAAGGTCGTAATAAATTTTGTGTAATCGCTTGTTCTAAGAGTTTGATCATTTTTATTTCTCACCGACTACATCGGGTTTGCTACTTTGCCCTGTAAATAGTGAATCTAATGCCAAAACAAAAGCTTCATCAGGTAAATAGGCATAAACACCATTTCCAGGGTGCGCTTTGTCTATTCCACGTAAAAAGAGGTAATAAATTCCACCAAAGTGGCTTTTGTAATCA
The DNA here is from genome assembly GCF_009915125.1 of Proteus sp. G2673. Classification (NCBI taxonomy): domain Bacteria; kingdom Pseudomonadati; phylum Pseudomonadota; class Gammaproteobacteria; order Enterobacterales; family Morganellaceae; genus Proteus; species Proteus sp. G2673. The sequence continues at coordinate 189,726 of NZ_JAABLT010000010.1, read as the reverse complement.
TAATCAGGGATGCGCTGTTGTAAAAAACGATGTAACGCTAAGGTATAGAGTTGATATTGTAAATCGTAGCGATGATCCATCATTGCATTCATCATCGCTTCTTGTGTGTAATCCTCACTCGATTCACCTAACCAATTCGATTTATAATCCACAACATAGTATTTACCTTCCCAAGAAAAGACTAAGTCAATAAAGCCTTTAAGCATCCCTTCTACTTGTTGAAATTGCAGAGCCGGACAATGTCTTGATAGAGGATCAAACTGACTAATTAACTGGGTCAATTGGGTTGATGATAGTTCTTTTTCAATAGGTAAATAGAATTGTAATTCATCAAGTTGTTGTGATTTTGGGATATCAGCAAGACACAATCCTTGAGAATTAAGCGGTGTATGAAACAGTGTTTCCATCCAAGTAACTAAAAGGGGAGCCCACTTTTCATCAAAACCTTGAACGCTCAATTGTCCTTGCATCCACTGTTCATCAATAGGTTGCGAAAAATCTAATACTTCCAGCAAACTATGTAAAAACGTTCCTGCGACTGCACCACGCGGGAAATGATGAATAGAATTTTCATCAACCTCTCCTTGTCGTTTCTCACCTTTAGCATCTGTATCAAGTCCCGGTGCGATAGATTGCACCAAAGACTCAATATCACCTAAATCAAAATGATAATGACGATTTGAATGCTGATAGGTTAATCCTGAATAACTTGTTATACGCCAATTATCATGGATCTGACGTTTAAATATAGCAGCTTCAAGTTTGGTTTCAGGGGCTAATTGAGACTGGTAGCGATGCGCTGATATATTATCAAGCGTTGTAACACTGATATTATCATCTAATAAGGCATGAATTGCTTGATGTAATAATTCACTATTACCTTCTTCGCCTTGCTGTAATAAATACCCTAACGCATTTTTATGCAAATCAGTCAGCCCTGACTTACGTTTATTCCCTTTGACAAGAGGAGCGACACCAACATAACAGCAAAATTTAGATCGCGTTAATGCCACATAAAGTAAGCGTAAATCTTCAGCTAAGCGCTCTTCATCCGCTAAGCGTAAACTTTCAGGTCGGCTAAAAATATCTAATTTTGCGTAAAATTTCTCTCTATCATGATAAAGCGCTCCTTTTTGCTCTTGGTAATTACAAGCAAAAGGTAAACAAACAATCGGATATTCAAGACCTTTAGATTTATGGATAGTACAAATTCGCACAAGATTTCGGTCACTTTCCAAACGCATTTGTTGGTTTTCAGATTGTGCATCAGGATGAGAAATCTGTTGTGCTAACCAACGAATAAGAGCATGTTCACTATCGAGTTGTAATGATGTTTCTTGTAATAGTTCACCAATATGCATGATATCTGTAAGCCGGCGTTCACCACCAATACTTGCGAGTAAATTTTCTGCAATTTGATTATCCATCATGATCTTGCGCAACATTGGTAAAACACCACGCTTTTGCCACAATACATAATAATCAGCAAACTTCTCCACGTAACTATTCCAGTGTGCCTCACTGCGGTTCAAATCATCAATTTGCTTTGCGCTAAACCCAAATAATCGGCTGGCTAAAGAAGCCCTTAAAACTCGCTCTTTTTCAGGTGTTACAACCGCTTGTAATAGCCAAAGTAGATCTTTGGCTTCGTTGGTTTCAAAAACACTTTCACGATTGGATAAGAATACTGACTGTATTGAAAGTAAATTCAATGCATCACTGATCAGTATCGCTTCTCTGCGGCTACGCACCAATACCATAATATCAGCAGATGTAACCGTTTTTTTTGTACCTTGTTCGATCAGCCAAGCCTGTTGCTGATCCCCTGCTGATAACCAATCACGAATTTGTGCAGCACATTGTGCTGCCATAATTTGCTCATAATTTCCCGTAGAAACACTTTCACCTTCAGCAAGCCAAAAATTAAAAGGTGAAATCGGTTTGTCATGGTAAACAAAGGCCATGTCTTGGTTTTTTTCAGCCGAGCTTACTTCAATAAAAGGGATATGCTCAAATAGAAATGGAGCATTGGAACGCATAAAAAGCTTGTTAACTGCATTCACCATACCCGGCGCAGAGCGCCAGTTAGTATTTAATGTGTAGTGATGAGATGTCTGCTTTCGGGCTTGAATATAAGTAAAAATATCCGCACCACGGAAAGCATAAATTGCCTGTTTAGGATCGCCGATAAACAACAACCCACTGTTTTCATACTCACCATAAATCGCATCAAAAATACGATATTGTTGGGGATCTGTATCTTGGAATTCATCAATCATTGCAACTGGATAGCGTTCACGAATAGCTTGTGCTAAAGCTTTACCACCTTCACGTTTCAATGCTCTATCTAAGCGTGTTAATAAATCATCAAACCCCATTTCACCGCGACGCATCTTTTCATTTTCAATGCCTCGACGTATTTCAGGGATCGCATTGAGCAGAATAACATCACGCAGAGTCAAGCTCTGCTTTGTTAATCGTTCAATTTCAACAAAAAGAATATGTTCTGGTGCTGGGCCTTTTGTGCTCTTCTCATTCAGCGTTTCTTGCGAAAAACGAACCAAACAATCTGGTAATTGATAGCTTTTCGTTTCTGCTGTTGACGCCCACAACGTTATTTCTTCAATCCATTTAGGTAAAAAACGACTGCTATAACTACGTTTATCAACACCCGAAGCTGTTATCCATGCTTCAATTTCATGTTGATGTGCATGCCAACGCGTTTTCACCTTGTTAATTGCTTCAATAACCGCTTGATGACGCTCTTTAACTGACTCATTTTCACTGTCTAATGCCACACCTTCGATTTCAGGCATTTCACCTTGTAAATAAGGCTGTATTTCATAAAGCAGTTGTTCAGGGCCAGACCAAATCTGGCTTACTGCATTAGCAACATCATAAGAAAGTGGATAACAATGGCGGCGCCAGAAGTCAGCACATACCCGCCTTTTGAGTTCATATTCATCTTGGATCAAGACTTGTTCAAACAAGACGCCTGATTCAAATGCATTGTTTGCCAACATACGCTGACAAAAACCATGAATCGTATAAATAGCCGCCTCATCCATTTGGCGCTCTGCTTCAAGCAACCATAATGCAGCCAGATCTTTATTAGGGATCTGTTTAAGTAATTCGTGGTAAGTATCATTGCAACTTTCAACATCATGGCGAATACAGGCAAGTCTTAGTTCATGAATATTTTTGCGAATACGTGCTCGTAATTCATCTGTCGCCGCATCCGTGAATGTCACAACTAAAATCTCTTCAACACTGAGAGGGCGGTAAAATGCAGACTCCCCGCCTAATCCAAGAAGCAACCGTAAATACAACAACCCTATTGTATAAGTTTTCCCTGTTCCTGCTGACGCCTCAATGAGGCGTCTTTGGTACAGCGGAAGTGTATACGGGTTTAGTGGCTGTGCCTGTATCACTTCACTCACTCTTTAATTTCCTCAATAGGTAAAGTTTTTTGTAATTCGCTTACTGTGGCGTAACGTTTCCACTGTTTATTTTCGGCGTAATCAGCATCTTTGCCATCTTTACCAATAACTTGAGAGACAAAAATAAATCCGTTCGGTTTTATAATTGCTTTTTCATAAAATTCAATAGCTTGTTTTAAAGTCACTTTATTAAGCTCAGCTAAGAATTTTTCACGTCCATCATATTTTAAGTTATTACGATGGAAGTCATTTCGATAAAGAGAAACTTCTTCATAGAACGTTTGAGGTGGTTGTTTAACTTCAGTAATAATTGCTTGCTTATACTGATTAAAATCTGCTTCACTCATTCTTTTCAAACGTTCATAGGCTTGCTGATAAAATGCGTTATAACGTTCATTTAAGTAAACTGGCGGTTTAGCATTACTTTGTAATAAGAAACCTAGACCAAACTGTTCACCCATAGTGCCTTGATAAGCAAATACTGCATAACCTAGCTGTTCTTCTGTTCTTAATTGATCATAAAACCAAGGTTTGATAACAGACGCTAACACTGAAGAAATTGCCTGACCTTCAAGACGGCTATAACCTATTGGGATATAAAGCTCACCTAATGCGTTATCTGTACTCTTCGATTTACTTTGGAAATCAACCGCATTTAATTTATTGAATACTAATGTTTCACCGATCCAGTATTCTGTACCTTGATTACCTAATAATTCGTGTGCAGATTTAGCGATATCGCGGCTTTGCTCTGGCGTTAAGTTACCAATAATTAGCGCTTGAAGTACTGCGTTTTTAATTACTTCACGGCGATTATCAATAATATCTTGCAGTGTAATTGACTCTAATGCTTTGAGTTTGTCAGCTTCTTCATAATACGGGATCGTATTTAATCGACGAGCCGGCAACATAGCTTCTTCAAATGCTTTTAAGTTATGAGTCACATCAAGTTGTTCACGATACCAAGATTTAGCTTGATCGAGCTCTTCTTGAGTTGATTCGAAACTCATATAGCTTTTCAGTGTAGCATTAACGAGTTCTGGTAAATGTTGTGTATAACCATTCATTGAAAAATCAATGCCTTGTCCTGATGAGGATGAGATATTCATTCCAGCAACAGAAGCTTGGTAAGATAATTCACTTAACGCTAAACCAGCAAGATAATCCGTTAAAGTTTGTGTCACTTGTTGCTTAACGGTAATGTCAGCTCCCTTATTCACTAAACTTAATGTCACACTGGCTTTAGGCTCATCAGAGAAATAGTGTGATGGCATATAAAACAAGCGAGCGCTTTTATCCTGCCACAACAATTCTGGTTTGATGATTTTGCTATCCGCATCAATCAGAGAAAGGTTATCAGGGATATAAGGATTAAGTGCTGGCAGAGATAATGAAATATCATCCGATAATGTCTGCCATGTTTTTAATTGCTTATCTGTGATTTTATCAACCTGATAAGGGGCATTAACAAAGTAGGCTTGTTTGTTAGACGGCTCATTAGGACTTATTACCCAAATACGCGCTTTCTCTGGTGTAAGAGAATCAAGACGAGAAAGAATAGCTGAAGGCTCATACTTATCAGCAATATAACCCGCATTGAGGATATTTTTGATTGGATAACGCAACATCATATCCGAAATACCTTCTATGTAATTCATATCTCTTACAATAGAGCCATAACGGAATGAAAGATCTAATACATTCGCAATTTCATCAAAATAACGTTGGCTGATACCTTCTGTCTTAATTAAACGAATGTATGAAAAGATAGCGGAAATCACTTTGTCTTTTTGCGCTAAACCTTTATCTGTCAACGCAACATAAATCGTAAATGAGCCTTGATTGCGATCGATATAAGGCTCTGAAGATGCACTAATACTTTCAGCTAAACCTTGATCTTGTAGCCATGTTGCCAATGTGCCTGCACTAAGATTACCGATTAAATAGCCAATATATTCATCAGATTTACTACGAAAATCAGCAATATTGTTATCTATACCAAACTCAATTTGTAAAGTCTTTTGCGGTTGAGCGGGTACTAAATGGATCATTAACCCTTTTTCTTTATCCGTCATAGCAGGTACTGTGGTGACTGGCACATCTGCCTTTTTATTCGGGATACGAGCGAAAGTGTTTGCGGCTAATTTAGATAATTCATCAAGTGATTTATTACTATAAATAACACCATTCATTAAATTACCAGAATAGTGTTTTTGATAGAATTTAATCAATTCATCTTGAAGCTTACTATTTGGTTTATCACTTAATGTCTCTAGATTCCCCCCCATAAAGCGAGAACTTGGATGTAATGGATTTAAAGTTTCAGCCCTGACTTGCCAAAAACGCATACCATCACGTGCACGCGCCATTGTTAATTCAGCATTAACCGCATTACGCTCACGATCGGCATTTTTAGGATCAAGTAAGGGTTCAGCTAAAGCATCAGCAAGGCGATCAACTGCTTCATTAATAGCACTATTTTCCACTTCTAAATAGAATGCAGTACGATAGGTCGTTGTACTCGCATTATGAGAGCCACCATTCTTTTGTAAGAATTCAGACATACTGCCTGATTGGGGATATTTCGCCGATCCCATTAGCACCATATGTTCTAAATAGTGCGCAAGACCTTGCTGGCTATCCGGATCTTCTAATGCTCCAACAGGTAATGCAACTGCCGTTAATGATTTAACTGCCTTTTCATCAGAAACCAGTAATACGGTCATTTCATTAGGTAGTTTAATCGCTTGATATTGCCGTGGATCACTCTCACTTTTTTCAATACTATCAGGCAATACTTGCCAAAGTGGATCAGTAGCAAAACTGTTGATACTCAGTAGCATCAATAGCAACATGATCCCTAGTTGCGAGCAGTATTTTCTCATCTGATATGAGCTCCCTTATTTTTTCAGAAATGGAATTATTGGTTTAAATATTGTTAATGCCGTCTGCTTGACTGTTTGTAAAAAAGGCTCGTCTAATTGAGAGAAAGCACGCTGAACATACATGTCATTCATTTCACCATCTCGATTATAACTATCCGTTAAATGTTGCATTAGAACTAATTCTGCTTTTTCTAGTGTCTCTTCATCATCAAGTAAAAACGCTTGTGATTTTTTATCATAGCAAGCTTGTAACCAAGCCCAGCCACTTTTCGCAAATAGCGCTAATGGGCTGTTTAACCCTTGTTTATAATCACTAATTAAATTGTCTAATGTTGAATAGGCAAATTCAGGATCAACAGGTAATAAACACCATTGAGTCTCTTTTCTGCCGTAAAACCGGCTCTCGCCCGTCCCCTCTTTTAAACAATAAACTAAGTGCTCAATCCAAAGCTGTAATAAATCATTAGCTGTTAAGCTGGCAGGTCGCCAGCGTAATAAACCATCAGTTTGTACCTCATTTAAACGGCCAATCAGTGGCATTGCACTAAAGCTTTGCTCTAATGTGACAGAATGTGTGGCTGATCGTTCACTTCTTATCTTTTCCGCTAAAGGGAGTAACTCTTCTATTTGTTGCTCCCAATAAATTTGACCAAATGCGCTCGCCGGAAGTTGTCCCGCGGCTTTGATACGCTCAAACAAAGCTTCTGTTGAACTTTGATCAATCAATGCTTTTAATAACCATTGATTCAATAGATAACGTTGAAGCGCATTTATCACAAATGGCTCTTCTTCAGGTAATTCTGTTTCTTCAATAACAAAGTTTGTTTTTAATCTTTGTTGGAAAAAAGCACGAATAGGATGGCGATAAAAACGTGCAAGCTCGTCAATTGAGACTTTATCTATTGTGTCATCATCATTAAGTGCTTCCGTAAAACATTGATGAACCTCCCCCTGCCCACTGGCAGCAGGTAGCCATTCAGAAGCATAAGAGCGAAAAGAAGCACCGATTCGGAAATTTTCTTGAGCAAAAGGAACACGGCTATGTTGTGTTAACAAATGCTGATTTATACGAATCGCACTTTCATCGACATTGCGTTCACCATCTTCCGGCAAACGGAAGTTTTGCCCAATATAATCTTGTAACTCTTTGATTAATAAAGATGGGTTACATTCTCGATCGTCCCGTATCGATTTTCCGATATAACTAATATAAAGGTATTTTTCAGCTGAACTAAGCGCTTCAAGGAATAAATAGCGGTCATCATCACGACGTTTTCTATCACCACGACGGCGTTTTTCCGCCATTAAATCAAACCCTAACGGCTGAATATTACGAGGATAAATACCGTCGTTCATGCCTAATAAACACACCGCTTTAAAGGGAATAGAGCGCATAGGCATTAACGTACAGAAATTAATGCTACCCGCTAAAAAACGCTGACTGATTTTTTCATCATCAAACCGTACGGTTAATTCATCACGAATAAGGACTAGCGGGATTTCATTTTGATATTGCGCTTTCAGTCCATTTTCAATCACCTTTTGCCATTGCTGGATAATAAGCGCTAAAACTAATTCCGTTTCCTCATCAGATTCAAAAAAAGCATCAACTAATTGTTGTCCAACTTCTAGCCATGCTTCTAATGAGCGAGTTTCACTCAAACGTGTACGCCACTCACTTAATGTATAAATAAAATCAGCGAGATATCCTGCAAGCTCAGCAACTAAGCCACTTGATTCATCATAAGGAAGGACCCCTTTCCAAGGGCCATTTTCACTTTCCATCGCATAACCAAGCAACATGCGCAGTAAACCAAACTCCCACGTATTTTTACCCGTGATGGGTAATAAGAATGAAGCCACATTCTCATCATCCAATCCCCAACGTATGCCTGATTCATCGACCCAACGACGTAGTAGTTTTAGTTCATTTTCAAAAATAGAGAAATGCCCAGCTAAAGCAGGAACTTCAAGTAAAGCTAATACTTGTTCTGCGGTGAACCGACTTTGAGGAAGCTCTAACAACGTAATAAAAGCTTGTAATACAGGGTGTGCTTGACGAGCTTTCCTATCTGAAATTGCAAAAGGAAGATAACGTTCTGAAGGTGCATTACCAAACACCGCTTGAATATAAGGTGTATAGCTATCGATATCCGCAACCATCACAATAATATCACGTGGTAATAATTCGGGATCTTGCTCTAATAAATGCAGTAATTGATCTTGTAGTACTTCTACTTCACGCTGTGGGCTATGACTGGCATGAAAAGTCAATGAGTTATCATCTGGTAAAATTACACGTTTATTTTCACTACATTCATAAGTTTCAAGTGTTGTACCTAATTGCGAAAAATCTTCTAAATCAAGAATGTCAGCTTGCAATTGATGAAGTAAATTATCTCTTGGAATATCAACAAAAGCATCCAATACATCGGCATATTCAAGTTCAGAAAGAAAATAGAGATTATCTTTACCCAATTTTCCCCATGAAGCTAATAGCGGATTACCAATATTTTGCTCCCCCTCTTCATTAAATAATGATGAGGCATTTTTTTCATCTTTAAACCACGATAATTCATGTAATTGCTGATAATGACGAGGTTTTCTACTATTCAAGCGAGCAAGAAATTTAGGATCTTGAATATCGCCCCAATAGTAACGGCAAGGATTGGTAAAAAGTAAATAGATCTCTGTATGACGCCCAATAGCTTGCAGAGCCTGCAAATAAACTTGCGGTAATGCCGAAATACCACAAATAAAAATACGGGGTGGAAAACAGTGTTGAAGTTCTCCTTCTTTTGCACCATTTAATGTCGAAATAAATTGCTGGTAAAGATTAGAACGATGCCATTGAGGCTGATTGAGATCTTTTGTGTATTGCTGTAACGCTACCCACAATATTTTCTGCCAACGCTGATTTTCACTCAGCCCTTCTATCAATTCATCTTTTTCCCACGAAGCTAACCAATCTGAACGATATACCAAATATTGGTCAAATAAGTCAGCAACACGCCCTGCTAATTGGTGTAATTTACGTTTATCCTCATCATCATCAAGATAATGAAGTAGCGGTTTAAATTCTTCATGAGATAAATATTCAGGTAATAATGCCATTAATTTCCATGTCATGGCATCTTTAGAAAAAGCACTTTCTTTAGGTATACCTGATAGCACCCGCGTAAACATTTCCCAAATAAAGGTTGCTGGTAATGGGTAACGGATATTAGCAGCAATACCCAAGCTTTCGGCAAGCTGGATTTGCAACCACTGAGACATTCCGGGGCTTTGTACAAGGATCACTTCTTGTTCAAAGGGAGAAGAGAGTGGTCTGGTCTGCATAAAGTGCACCATAAGTGACTTTAGTAATGACAACTGATTTGAGTGATATATATGAAACATCAGATCCTCATCTTATTAATAGCATGACCAGTAATACAGCTTTATTTCGGGTAATACATTATTGGCAACATAACCTTCTATTTCCTGACAACCTTCAGACTGTAATAGTGAGCGTGTCATTATTTTGGAATTGGCTACGAAATAGTCAGGTAATTTATCAGTCATTTGTTCAAATAAAACAAAAAGTTCCTGCCCTGCCTGCTGCATTTGAATTAACCGCTGAAAGTCAGCTTTTAATGATTGACTATACCCTATAATAGCGACAAAACTAATATTAAAAAACAGTAATATAAACATTGTATTAAGTAAAATAGAGCCACTTTCTGATTTATTTTGAATGTTATCTATAACACACACTCCTTATGTACTAATGGGCAATAATCTAGCCATCCATTTGGATGTGTCACCATGGATTTATTTTTGTCCTCCAAAAAATCAACCCATTGATAATGATATATTTTATAACCATTTAAGCTTTCTGCTTGTCCTTGTAATAATCCTTTTTCTAAAGAAATCAAAAATAAACAACTCTTTATTTTAGGGTTTACATGAAAATGACGACACTGCCATTTATTTAACTGTGACGATAGAATTTCCCAATTCCGTTTTATTCCCCACGCTAATGCAGATTCAGCAAATAAAAAAGCTTGTCGTGCTTGCAACTCTTGCATTACTATTTGTTGAGATTGCCTGTAATGATAAGCAAAATTTCCTAGCGCTGATAAGCTCATAACAATAAACCCAATTACGACAAGTAAACTTGCAAATCCTTGCTCACTTTTATTATTAATAAAATCAATACTCATAACGTGGTCACATTCCTTAACCGAATTTCATTCTTATAATGTAGTTTCACAGTAGGCGATTGTTTTAAATGAAATTTCAAGGAAACAGAGAGATAAAAAAAGGGTTTCTTTTTGATAAGATGTTGCTTTGAGTAAGGACGTAAAATAAACTCCGTCACTTCTATTTCATGACTTTCAAAGAATCGTTGCCATCCTGAAGAAGTACAATCTTGTACTCCTCTTAATTGTTCTAGTTGCCCATTTCTAAGCCGATAACCAAAATAATCACTCTCTTTTGAGGAAGGCGCATCCCATCGACCATTGCCATTTACGTCATAAGCGAAAATAACGCAGGAGTTTTTTTCTTGATAAGAATACTGCCCTATTTTTAATGGTGAAGAGTGTAACCCCTTTGACTGCGATACATAAGCACACTCACCCTGACAATATCCAGTGCGCCTTAATTGTGTTTCTAGCACCAATAACCTTTCCCTTAAAAAAATATCTAACTGATATTTTTGGTAAGAATGGAGCAGTGTGTTCATTACTTGAGGATATGCCCGACTGATGCACAGAAATAGAACGCCACTAATTGCCATGGCAAAAAGGCATTCCATCAGCATCATGCCAGATGAAAATGAAAATATTGATCGCTTTAACATGGCGAAAATACCTTAATTTTCTGGCTACATGCTCTTATTCTCCCTAAAGATGAAATAACAATTTTTACTTCACCTTCTGAGCTTTGAAGTACAAAACTCATTGGTCTTAAAGTTTGACGAATATCCCCAAACGTAAAATTTGAGACCGTTGATTGTTTAAGTTGAATACCCGTGGTTAATTGAAAAACTGTTTGTTTTTCAGTTAAATGCCGTTGAGAAAAAGGTATAGCGACGACTTTATTGCTGGGTGATAAATGAAGTGATATTTTAATTTTTATATTAAACAGTAGCGCTTGTTGTCGTTGATATGAAAGAAATGCAATGGTTTCTCGTACACTATGTATCAATTGACGTTGGTGAGTAAATTGCTGATAGGTCGTAATTGATAAATAACTTAAAATCGAGGCAATCATCATGACAATAAGCATTTCGAGCAGGCTTATCCCCCATTCACTCTCTTGTTCAAGTTTACTATTTAGGCTTATTTCCATATTACTGTTCATTTTGTTCTCCTCTAGAGCCTGCGATGAGAATGCAGCTAAACCTTTGTAAGGTAAATAAAAGAGAGTGTTTTTTTCGAACGATGACGCAGTAACTATATTTTCAGAACAAACACAAAAAAATAGTTATCAACAAGGCTGGGGTTAATCTTAGTTTATTGAATTTAAATTTAATGGTAGGAATAAAAAGCCCCTGTTTATCACTAAACAGAGGCTTTAAAACATAAAGGAAAAATCAAACCGTAAATGGGTATTTTATTGCTTCATGGCATTGATAACCTTCAACAGTAAAATCATCCGTTGTTACCCATGTTTCGATATCTTCCAATGTTTTAATTTTTGGATTGATATGCAACGTTGGTAACGGTAAAGGCTCTCTTTTTAGCTGTACATCACGCATTAGAGGTAATTGATTTTCATAGATATGTGCATTGATTATCTTATGAAATGCTTTACCCGGCTTATGTCCTGTAATTTGAGCCACCAGCGCTAATAAAACAAAACACTGTATTTGGTTGAAATTTAACCCTAATGGTACATCACAGCTACGTTGATAAGAGGTTAAGTAAAGCGTATCACCCACCAATGAAAATGTGTGTGTATGCATACAAGGACGCAAACAACCTAACTCAGTTTCACCTGGGTTATAAAATGTTACGATCTCCCCACGATCATCTATCCCCTTAGTCAGGTTATCTATCACTTTGCGTAGTTGATCAAAATGGGAGCCATCAGGGCGTTGCCATTGACGTCCTTGAACACCATAAACACGCCCCATATCATCTTCACCTTTACGATGGGGGTTGTTTAACCATGCTCCATTTTCATTGGCGTTTGCATTCCATGTATTACAACCAATTTCACGAAATTGACCTGCATTGTCGTAACCACGTAAATACCCTAACAGCTCTGCAATTGCTGCTTTATAAAAGCTTTTACGTGTCGTTATCAGCGGAAATTGGTTATTCGCAACATCATATTCCAGATCGGCATTAATCACCGTTAAACAACGGGTTCCTGTTCGTTTATTATCAATCCATTGCCCTTCATCGATAATGCGTTGACACAATGCCAGATACTGCTTCATGTTGTCTCTCTTGTAATTAACTAATAATAAGAAATTTATCTCACACTATTTGTGAGTTGGTGTTGGGTTTTGTGGTGTCTTTTTATCTTGGCGATAAGCCCATACCATAAAAATAATACCCAATAAAATCATTGGAATTGAAAGTATTTGCCCCATACTCACACCACCAAATAATCCTAGTTGTGCGTCTGGTTGACGGAAGAATTCAACAATAATACGGAATGCACCATAACCAATCAGGAACAGACCTGACACACTACCTACAGGACGACTTTTGCGTACAAAGATATTCAGGATAATAAATAGCACCACACCTTCTAACAGCATTTCATAAAGTTGTGAGGGATGGCGAGGTAAAACCCCATATTCTTGAATAATCGGTAGTAGTGTTGTTGGATCTTGAGCAACAAGCTGGAGATCTTCAGAACGAGAGCTTGGAAATAAGAAAGCCCAAGGCGTATCTAATGTGACGCGTCCCCACAATTCACCATTAATAAAATTACCAATACGACCTAAACCTAAACCAAATGGAATTAAAGGTGCTACAAAATCAGCCACTTGGAAAAATTTACGTTTAGTACGTTTAGCAAACCAAATCATGGCACAAATGACCCCAATTAAACCACCATGGAATGACATACCGCCATCCCACACTTTAAAGAGGTAAAGAGGATCATTTAAAAAGACAGGTAAGTTATAGAATAAAACATAACCTAAACGACCACCGATAAATACACCGACAAAACCAACATAAAGTAATGTTTCAACTTCATTTTTATTCCAGCCACTATTCGGTTTTGCAGCTCGACGATTTGCAAGCCATAAGGCAAAGACAAATCCAACTAAATACATCATACCGTACCAGTGTAATGAAACAGGCCCGATAGAGAACATTACAGGATCAATCTCTGGAAATTTAAGGTAGCTTATACTCATTATTCCCTACTTCACTTAATCAATAATTTCTGTATTGGCTATTTAATACCAACATAGAAAAGGCTTATACGAAGGCAGACTAAATACCTCCGCGAATTAATCCACCTAATCCTTGCCGTTCCATAAATTCAGAAGACAATTTTTTGATTTCTGTTGCTGTTTCAGCTTGCAACACTTGTTGCATAAAAGACTGTAACACCACAGGATCAAGATGGCGTAATAAGTATTTTACCCTAGGTAAACTACGACCACTCATGCTTAACTGCCTAAAACCGAGCCCTATTAACAGCAATGCCCCGATAGGGGTTCCTGCCATTTCGCCACAAACACTAACTGGCAACTGATAATATTGGCATTGTGTTGCAATCAAATTCAGTGAACGCAATAACGCAGGATGCAAATTATCATAGAGTGATGCTACATGGGTATTATTACGATCGACTGCAAGCAAGTATTGAGTTAAATCGTTTGTTCCAACAGAGATAAAATCAACCCGATTCGCTAATTGTGACAACATAAACACCAATGAAGGCACTTCAAGCATAATACCCAGTGGAGGTGGAACACATTCACATTTTAGCTCTCGACTCACTTCATTACATGCGCGTAGCAGCAATGTTCTTGCTTCGTCAATTTCATCAATACTTGTCACCATCGGCAACAAAATTTTCAAATTTTTAAATTCGAGGTTTGCTTTTAGCATTGCTCGTAGCTGAATAAGAAAGATTTCAGGTTGATCAAGCAATATTCTTATGCCTCTCCAACCTAAGCAAGGATTTTCCTCATTAATGGGCATATAAGGAAGTTGTTTATCTGCACCAATATCTAAAGCACGCAATACAACAGGCTTATCAGGGAAAAAAGAGAGTATTTCGCGGTAGCGATTTTTCTGTTCATCCTCAGAAGGGAAACCGCTTTGTAGCATAAAAGGGATTTCTGTCCGATATAAACCAACGCCATCTATTCCCACGCTAATGCGTTGCTCGTATTTAATATTTAATCCCGCATTCAATTGAACGCTAACCGATTCACCATTTTTGAGAACAGCTTGCTGTTCAAGCTGATCTTCTGCAATTTGGCTTAATACACTTTCTTCATCAATAATCTGTTTATATTCTTGAGTAATAAAAGGCTCTGGTTCAATAAAAATCTCACCACGATAACCATCAAGAATAAGCATACGATTGTGTAAAAGCTCCGGTTGAATATCCGCGCCCATGATCGCGGGAATTCCCATTGCTCTAACAAGGATCGCAGAATGTGAGTGTGTTGCACCATCTCGCACAATCACACCTGCAAGCTGTTGCTCTGGTAACTCCGCCAATAAACTTGCGCTTAATTCATCAGCAACCAAAATAAAACGCTCTGGCCAAATATTAGTTGAACTTAGATCATCATCTAAATGAAATAATAAACGGCGCCCTAATGCTTTAAGATCAGAGGCTCTTTCTCTCATGTAGCCATCTTTCAGGCTAGAAAATTGTGACGAAACTTTCTCAACAACCACTTTTACAGCCCATTCTGCGACATATCCTTGAGTAATAATCGCTGTCATTTTATGTTTAAGCTGGGGATCATTAAGTAAATGAGAGTAGAGATCAAAAATAGCGGCACTCTCTTTTTGTGCATTCGCCATAAAGCGTTTACTAAAGCGACGACATTCTGCAGTGGCATCTTCTAAAGCCACAGTGAGTCGATTTAATTCCGCCTTAATATCAAGTGCGCTGGCTTTAAATACATTTTCCAGAACTGGCTGGGAAATTTCTTGCCAACCATAAGCCATAACAACGCCAGTCGAAACTGAAAGTGCTTTAATCCGACTTTGGCGATATTGCCCAAAAAGCCCTTTAGTTTGTACTTGCGATAATGTAGCCCCGAGCTGTGTCGCCAGCGTCACCATAAAAGACTCTTCGCTTTCATTGAATAAGCGACGCTCTTTTTGCTGAACAACTAATACACCAAGGAGTTGGCGACGGTAGACAATAGGAACGCCAAGAAAAGCACGGAGATCGTCTTCTTTAACTTGAGGAAGGTACTTAAAACTAGGATGTTCGCGAATATCAGCGAGGTTGATAAGCTCTGAAAGACGCCCCACTTCACCAACCACGCCTTCATTAAATGAAAGACTAACCGCTCTCCCTCTAGGTTTTTTTAACCCTTTGGTCGCCATAAGATAAAAACAACTACGTTGTTTATCGGCAAGATAAATAGAACACACATCCGTGTGCATTGCCTGACACGTTTCCTTGACTAAGAGTTCAAGCGCTTCTGGAAGCCCAGCTGCCATAGCCACTTTTTCTACAATTTCTCGCAAACGTGTCAGCATAGTGTTATCTAATACCTTTTACGCCGATATCCATACGATGGACGCGGTAAAGACACTTGTTCTTGCAATGGCATGACTACTGGTGCGAACTCTTTCATTACACGTCGATAAACATCGCGTTTAAAAGAGACGACTTGTCGAACGGGGTACCAATAACTCACCCAACGCCAGCCATCAAATTCTGGCGTTTTGCTTTGTTGAACATTAATGTCTTTATCATTACTTGTTAACTGCAAAAGGAACCAACGCTGTTTTTGTCCAATACAAACAGGTTTTGTGTCCCAACGCACCAAACGCTTAGGTAACTTGTAACGTAACCAGTTACGTGTGGAGGCAAGAATTTTGACATCCTTGCGACTTAACCCAACTTCTTCGAACAACTCTCGGTACATTGCCTGCTCTGGCGATTCTCCAGGATTAATTCCCCCTTGAGGAAACTGCCATGAATGTTGCCCATAGCGACGAGCCCAAAGCACTTGCCCTTGCCGATTACAAATTACAATCCCTACATTCGGGCGGTAGCCATCATCATCAATCACTAGACTACCTCAATAACCAAATTTGAAAGATAACTCATTGTTTCATACTACCCACAAACGGTAAACCTCTATCAACAGACTTTGCATGGCGCGTGTATTTATCTACAATGGGAAAGTCTCAACGGGGTGCCTTTTTAGGCTGAGAAAAACTCGTGGAACCTGATCCAGCTAATACTGGCGTAGGGATTTGAGTCAGGATGTTGCAATATTCATTGGTTTGCTATCCTTACTCCTCAGATCCTACCTGACTTTTACTGAGGAACTAAACGTGTTAAATAAATCACTTCGCTTTACTTTCTTTCTGGGCGCACTGGGCATTATGGGCACTTTTTCAACTCAAGCCTTAGCACAAAAGCCCACACTCACTGTTTACACTTATGATTCATTTACCGCAGATTGGGGCCCTGGGCCTGCAATAAAAAAAGCGTTTGAACAACAATGTGATTGTGAGCTAAAACTGGTTGCTCTGTCTGATGGTGTATCACTCCTTAATCGCTTACGCATGGAAGGTGATAAAAGCAAAGCTGATATTATTTTAGGGTTAGATAACAATCTGATCCATGCAGCAAAAGAAACTGGACTTTTCGCACCAAGCAATATCGATACATCCAAACTCGCCTTACCTGAAAAATGGACTGACGATACCTTTGTGCCTTATGACTACGGTTACTTTGCTTTTATTTATGATAAAAACCGTGTCCAGAATCCACCCAAAAGCATGGCTGAACTGTTAAATAGCAAAGAAAAGTGGAAGATTTTGTATCAAGATCCTCGCACCAGCACACCGGGTTTAGGTTTAATGCTATGGATGCAGTCACTTTATCCTGAAAACACGGCTACTGAATGGAAAAAATTGTCAGAGAAAACGCTGACAGTCACTAAAGGTTGGAGTGAGTCTTACGGCTTATTCTTAAAAGGTGAAGGTGATTTTGTGCTTAGCTACACATCATCCCCCGGTTATCATATTTTAGCGGATAAAAAAGATAACTATGCTGCTGCGATTTTTGATGAAGGGCATTACTTGCAAGTCGAAGTTGCTGCAAAACTCAAATCAAGTAAACAACCTGAATTAGCGCAGCAATTTATGCAATTTATGCTCACCCCTGCTTTCCAAGAAACGATACCTACAACCAATTGGATGTATCCTGTTATAGATATGCCATTACCGGATGTCTATTCCGTGATGCCTAAACCCGAAAAATCATTGCAATTCGATGCAGATATTGTCGCCAAAGAGCGCCAAACGTGGACGCGTAATTGGCAATCTGCGGTGAGTCGCTAATGGGAAGATGGCTTATCCCGGGGCTATGTGCCTCGGGTTTACTGCTTATTGTGGCATTATTGTCATTTGGTGCATTATGGATTAATGCGCCAAGTGGCGAATTATCCTCTATTTTTGCTGATGACTATTTATGGCATGTCGTGCGCTTTACTTTCTGGCAAGCCTTTTTATCTGCCTTATTTTCAATATTACCTGCCATTTGGCTCGCTAAAGCACTTTATCGACGCCAATTTAAAGGTAGAACACTTTTCTTACGTTTATGTGCCATGAGCCTTGTGTTACCCGTTTTAGTGGCACTTTTTGGTATTTTAACGGTTTATGGACGAGTCGGTTGGATTGCTCAAATCTGTGAATGGCTGGGGATTAATTACCAATTTACCCCTTATGGCTTACAAGGTATTTTATTGGCGCACATTTTTTTCAATATGCCATTAGCAACCCGAATGCTGTTACAAGCTCTCGAAAGTATCTCGCCAGAACAACGCCAGTTAGCCTCACAATTAGGCATGAATGGTTGGCAGCGTTTTCGCTTTCTGGAATTTCCTTATTTATGGCGACAAATACTTCCCACAGCGTCACTGATTTTTATGCTCTGTTTTGCCAGCTTTGCTACTGTACTGGCGTTAGGTGGAGGCCCTGCGGCAACAACCGTTGAGCTAGCAATTTATCAAGCATTAAGTTATGACTACGATTTACATCGTGCTGCACTTTTAGCACTAATCCAGCTCTTTTGCTGTTTAGGCTTAGTACTTATCAGCCAAAAACTCAAAGGTACACTCTTTATTGGAGATAGCCAAAAACAGCATTGGCGCGATCCCTATGATCCTATCTTTAGTAAAATAGCAGATGGTCTCATTATCACACTTGCACTCCTCTTTTTAGTCCCCCCCATTTTGGCCGTACTCACTGATGGTCTTAATAGCCAATTTCTACGTGTCATACAACAACCTGTACTTTGGCAAGCTTTTACAACCTCACTGATTATTGCTGTTGGTGCGGGTATTGTTTGCGTTGTATTAACGATGATGTTGCTATGGAGTAGCCGAGAACTTCGCCTACGCCACTTTAAAAAAGCGGGGCAGGCTATGGAAATGAGTGGTTTGATCATTCTAGCGATGCCGGGTATTGTGTTAGCAACAGGCTTTTTTTTGTTATTAAACAATACGATTGGATTACCTGAATCACCTTATATTTTAGTGATTTTGACCAACGCTTTAATTGCCATTCCTTATGCTTTAAAAGTGCTCGAAAATCCAATGAATGATATTGCTTCACGTTATGGTCTTTTATGTCAATCGCTTAACATTCAGGGTATCAACCGACTTCGTTGGATCGAATTACGAGCATTAAGAAAACCGATTTCACAAGCACTTGCTTTTGCTTGTGTTATTTCTATTGGTGATTTTGGTATTGTTGCCCTATTTGGTAATGAAACATTTAGGACATTGCCTTTCTATCTTTATCAGCAAATTGGTGCTTATCACACACAAGATGGGGCTGTGACAGCCATGATTTTATTACTACTTTGCTTCTCTCTTTTTAGCCTAATAGAACGATTAGCTGGAAAATCTTATGATTAAATTAGAGCACCTAACTTATACTTATGAACACCAACACCTCTTATTTAATCTAACGGTCAATGCAGGAGAACGCATTGCTGTATTAGGGCCAAGTGGTGCAGGTAAAAGTACATTGCTCAGTTTAATCGCTGGTTTTTTACCATCAGAGAAGGGAAGCCTGTTTCTTAATGGCCAAGATCATACCAAAACAGTACCGGCCAAACGCCCTATTTCCATGTTATTTCAAGATAATAATCTATTCCCACATTTAACTGTAAGGCAAAATATTGGCTTGGGGTTAAATCCAAGTTTAAAACTGACTAGAGAGCAAAAAGCACTATTAGAGAGTCGAGCTGAACAAGTAGCGCTCAGTGAATATCTTGAACGTTTACCTTCCCAGTTATCAGGCGGTCAACGCCAACGTGTTGCCATTGCTCGTTGCCTTGTACGTGAACAGCCTATCTTATTGCTCGATGAGCCTTTTTCTGCACTCGACCCCGCTTTACGCATTGAGATGTTGGCACTACTTGAGCAACTTTGCCATGAAAAAGCGTTAACCTTATTGATGGTTTCTCATAGCTTAGAAGATGCAGCAAAAATTGCCTCAAGATCGATTGTGATAGATAACGGTATAATTGTTTACGATGGAAATACACAATCACTAATAAATGGTGAAGTGGATCAATCACTTATTTTAGGTATTCCATTTAATTAATCTTAGCTTAAATTAACTGTATAAATAACCACTATATTGACTATAATAAACTCATCTTTAGTGAATAATTTGTGTTTATTAGGTGCTCATGATTGGTCATACGGAACAAGGCTTTATTCTTACCCGCCACTGGAGCGACACGCCAAAAGGTATTGTCGTCTCTTATTGGCTGGCGACAAATAACGGCCCACGTAAAGTTACAGTTCCTATGCAACGCGCTATCGGTTTTGTTGCCCGCCAACATGAAGCGGTTTTACGTTCACTCGTTAATAAAAACCCTGATATAGAAATTCGCCCTCTCGATTTAAAAGACTTTGAAAGGCAGCCTGTTTTTGGCGTCTACTGCAAACAATACCGCCAACTCGTTCAACTAGAACAGCAACTCAAAGAGCATCACATTCGTCTTTATGAAGCGGATATTCGCCCACACGAACGTTACATGATGGAGCGCTTTATTACCGCACCTGTCTGGTTTCGTTATCAACAAAATAATATTACGACATTAAAACCCGCACCTGATTATCGCCCTACACTGCGAACTGTTTCTTTAGATATTGAAACCAGTGAATTCGGTGAACTTTACTCTATTGGGCTTGCAGGTTGTGGCGATAATGTCGTGTTTATGCTGACAGATAATTTATCTACAGAGAATGAGAGTCAGCAATCCAAAGGTTATCGCTTATGTTATGTCAGTAGCCGATTGCGTTTAATTGAAAAACTGAATGAGTGGATACAACATTACGATCCTGATGCGATTATCGGTTGGAATTTAATTCAATTCGATCTGCGTATTTTGTACACACATGCCCAACGGTATGGTGTCAGTTTATTATTAGGCCGCCAAAATAGCCCGTTAGAATGGCGAGAGCATGGATTTAAAAAAGGTCATTTTTTTGCTTCGGCTCAAGGTCGTTTAATTATCGATGGAATCGAGGCTTTGAAAATGGCGACATGGAACTTTCCCTCTTTTAGTCTTGAATCCGTTGCTCAAACACTGTTAGGCGAAGGTAAAGCCATCGATACCCCTTACGCCAGAATGGATGAAATTAATCGACGCTTTAAAGAAGATAAGCCCGCACTAGCTTATTATAATTGGCAAGATTGTGTCTTAGTAAACCGTATCTTTGATGCAACCTCTCTTATGGCATTCTTATTAGAGAGAGCTTGTGTTACAGGGCTTTCCGTTGATAGAAGCGGCGGATCTGTGGCTGCATTTACGCATCTCTATCTCCCTTCAATGCATCGCATTGGATATGTTGCGCCTAACCAAGGTGAAAAACCTGAAGAGCATAGTCCCGGTGGCTTTGTGATGGACTCTACTCCCGGTTTATATGATTCAGTCGTTGTGCTTGATTACAAAAGCCTTTATCCCTCTATTATTCGTACTTTTTTAATCGATCCTGTCGGAATGATTGAAGGAACACATCAACCCGATGAAAAACTGGCTATTCCAGGTTTTCGCCAAGCGTGGTTTTCGCGGGAAAAGCATTGTTTACCCACTATTGTGTCGCAAATTTGGCATGAAAGAGATAACGCAAAGTTACATAAAAATGCCCCGCTCTCTCAAGCTCTCAAAATTATTATGAACGCTTTTTATGGTGTTTTAGGCTCTGTGGGCTGTCGTTTTTTTGATCCTCGTTTAGCGTCATCTATTACACTACGAGGTCATGAAATTATGAAAAAAACGCGAGAATTAATAGAAGCTAAAGGTTATCAAGTTATTTATGGTGATACGGACTCTACTTTTGTTTGGCTTAAATCGCCACATACTGAGCAACAAGCCCAACAAATAGGGCATCAGTTAGTACAAGAGGTTAACCAATGGTGGAAGACACACCTTTTTGAAACCTATCAACTTGATTGCAAATTAGAGCTGGAGTATGAAACACACTATCGCCGTTTTTTAATGCCCACTATTCGAGGGATGGAAACAGGTAGTAAAAAGCGTTATGCGGGATTAAGCAATGATAAAATGGTATTTAAAGGATTAGAAACTGTCAGAACGGATTGGACCCCACTCGCTCAAAAATTTCAACAAGAGCTTTATACACGCATTTTTCATCAGCAACCTTATCAGCAGTTTATTCGTGATTATGTCGCGGATACGCTTGCGGGAAAATATGATGATAGATTAGTGTATCGTAAACGGTTACGTCGAAAATTATCAGAATATCAGCATCACGTTCCCCCTCATGTCAAAGCGGCACGTAAAGCGGATGAATATAATTTATCCAAAAATAGACCTCAACAATATCAGCAAGGCGGTTGGATTAGTTATATAATTACCCCCTTGGGGCCAGAACCGTTAGAGCACATTACCACTGCACCAGATTATGAGCACTATATCAATAAGCAGTTAATGCCGATTGCAGATGCTATCCTGCCTTTTATACAAGATGATTTTTCAACCTTGTTAAATGGGCAAATGACACTCTCATTTTAAGTTGTGTCATTTTGCAGGTGACGGTTTGCTTTGCATCTATTAACATAACGTCCCTTTGGTGATAATTAGCTTTTCTTTGTTCTAGGAATGCACTTTTTATCCCGCAGATTTTAATGACAACACCGCAATACTGCATTCATTAATAATTCCTAAATTATATATTTGAGAGCTGAGTTTATATATATGCCTTTTACTCTTGGTCAACGTTGGATTAGCGATACTGAAAGCGAGCTTGGACTGGGTACTGTTGTGGCAGTTGATGCCCGCATGGTTACCTTACTTTTCCCCGCCTGTGGCGAAAACCGCCTTTACTCCCGTCATGATGCACCAATAACGCGGGTGATGTTCAATGCAGGGGATACCGTCACCAGTCACGAAGGCTGGAAACTCGCCATCGATAACGTTGTAGAAGATAATGGCCTTCTTATCTATCAAGGTGTACGTTTAGACACCGAAGAGCCCGCGCAATTACGTGAAGTGTTCTTAGATAACAAACTCACTTTTAATAAACCTCAAGATCGCCTTTTTGCAGGCCAAATCGACCGTATGGATCGCTTTGCCTTACGCTACCGCGCTCGTAAATTTATGAGCGAGCAGTTTAAGCAAGCTCAAAGTGGTTTACGTGGCATTCGTGCAAGCCTTATTCCTCATCAGCTTTATATCGCCAATGAAGTGGGTAAACGTCATAACCCTCGCGTATTATTAGCTGATGAAGTGGGTTTAGGTAAAACAATTGAAGCCGGTATGATTATCCACCAGCAATTAATGGATGGTCGTGCAGAGCGAGTGTTGATTATTGTGCCTGAAAGCTTACAACATCAGTGGTTAGTTGAAATGTTACGCCGTTTCAACCTACGTTTCTCTCTGTTTGATGATAGCCGTTATAGTGAATCTTTATTAGATAGCGATAACCCATTTGAAACAGAACAGATGATCATCTGCTCTTTAGATTTTGTGCGTAAAAATAAGCAACGTTTTGAACACTTGGTTGAAGCAACATGGGATATGCTGGTTGTCGATGAAGCCCATCACCTTGTTTGGAGTGAAGATGCACCAAGCCGTGAATATCAAGTAATTGAAGAGTTAGCTGAATCTATTCCTTCAGTGTTGCTATTAACCGCAACGCCTGAGCAGTTAGGCCAAGAAAGCCACTTCGCTCGTTTACGTCTGCTTGATCCAAACCGTTTCCATGACTACAACGAATTTATTAATGAGCAACAAAAATATCGCCCTGTTGCCGATGCTGTTACTATTTTGCTATCAGAAGATGATTTAAATACCGACCAACAAAATATCATCAGTGAAATGATCAGCGAGCAAGATGTTGAACCATTACTGAAAGCGGCAAATACCCAAGGCGAAGAACGCACCAAATCTCGCCAAGAACTTATCCATATGTTAATGGACAGACACGGAACGGGCCGTCTGTTATTCCGTAATACACGCTCTGGTGTGAAAGGTTTCCCAAATCGCGTACTTCACGCGATAAAAATGCCACTGCCAACACAATATCAAACAGCGATTAAAGTTGCTGAAATTATGGCAGCGAAAAAGAGCCTCGAAGTTCGTGCGAAAGAGATGCTCTATCCTGAACGTATTTACCAAGAATTCGAAGGTGAAAACGCAACATGGTGGAACTTTGACCCCCGTGTTGAATGGCTACTGGGTTTCTTAACGGCAAATCGCAATGAAAAAGTTCTAGTTATTTGTGCGCAAGCAGCAACTGCATTGCAGTTAGAGCAAGTTTTACGCGAGCGTGAAGGTATTCGTGCTGCCGTCTTCCATGAAGGTATGTCTTTACTTGAACGCGATCGCGCTGCAGCCTATTTCGCGTCCGAAGAAGAAGGTGCTCAAGTTCTGCTATGTTCAGAAATCGGCTCTGAAGGACGTAACTTCCAGTTTGCTAATCAACTGGTTATGTTTGATCTGCCGTTTAACCCTGATTTATTAGAACAACGTATTGGTCGTCTTGATCGTATTGGCCAAAATCGAGACATTGATATCAGCATTCCTTATCTGGAAGGTACGGCTCAATCTGTATTGTTGCGTTGGTATCACGAAGGCTTAGATGCCTTTGAACATACTTGCCCAACTGGTCGTACTATTTACGACAGTAAATATGATGCTCTCATCTCTTATCTTGCACAACCTAATGAATTAGCTGATTTTGATGAGTTTATTGCTGCTTGTCGTAAACAACATGATGAAATGAAGCTCAAACTTGAACAAGGTCGCGACCGCCTATTAGAGATGCATTCTAACGGTGGTGAAGTGGGTGTTGAATTAGCCGGTGAAATAGCCGCTCAAGATAACGATCCTGAGTTAGTGAACTTTGCACTGAATTTGTTTGATATCGTCGGTATTAATCAAGAAGATCGCAGTGATAGCTTAATTATTTTAACACCATCCGATCATATGTTAGTACCTGATTTCCCTGGCTTACCACAAGATGGTTGCACTATCACATTTGATAGAGAGCAAGCGCTATCTCGTGAAGATACCCAATTTATCAGTTGGGAACACCCCATTATCCGTAATGGCTTAGATTTAATTTTATCTGGTGATACAGGAAGTTGTGCCGTTTCTTTATTAAAAAATAAAGCATTACCAGTGGGAACGCTGTTAGTTGAACTGATCTATGTCGTAGAAGCACAAGCACCTAAACATCTGCACTTAAGTCGTTTCTTACCGGCAACACCCGTTCGCTTATTACTTGATCTAAAAGGTAATAACCTAGCCTCTCAAGTTGAGTTTGAAAGTTTTAACCGCCAATTAAATGCGGTTAATCGTCATACTTCTAGCAAACTGGTCAATGCGGTACAGAGCGAAGTACACCATGTACTCAAAGCTTCTGAACCGTTAATGGAAATCGAAGCGAAAGGACTGATTCAAAAAGCGAAAGAAGAAGCTGATCGCGTACTAACTCATGAATTATCGCGCTTAGAAGCTTTACGTGCGGTAAACCCAAATATTCGTGATGATGAAGTCGAAGCCATTGAAAATGAACGAGCTCATATTCTTAACCATTTAGATGAAGCAACGTGGCGTTTAGATTCAATTCGCCTCATTGTTGTTACCCACCAATAATCACCGTTAAAGCGGGGAGTATTCTACTCCCCGTTGTTTTGATGAGATATCCACCATGATGGAAGTGTATAACCCGCCGACAGATCCTTGGTTACATGTTTTATATCAAGATGAGCATATTATTGCCGTCAATAAACCCAGCGGATTACTGTCAGTGCCGGGCAAAGCGCCCGAGCATAACGACAGTATTATGTCGCGCATTAAAGCTGAGTTTCCTAATGCTGAATGTGTACATCGCCTTGATATGGCAACCAGTGGCGTTATCGTTGTGGCACTAAATAAAGAAGCAGAGCGTGAGCTAAAGCGTCAGTTTCGTGAACGTGAACCCAAAAAAACCTATATTGCACGCGTTTGGGGACATGTCGAAAAAGAAGAAGGATTGGTTGATTTACCTTTGATTTGCGATTGGCCTAATCGACCAAAACAAAAAGTCTGTCATGAAACAGGAAAAGCGGCGCAAACTTTTTATGAAGTGCTGGAATATGAAGAGAATGCAACAAGAGTGAAACTCTCACCAATTACGGGGCGTTCACATCAATTGCGGGTACATATGTTAGCGTTGGGGCATCCTATTTTAGGGGATCGCTTTTATGCACATCCGCAGGCAAGAGCGATGGCACCTCGCCTGCAATTACATGCTCAGGAATTATTTATTACGCATCCTGCTTTTCGATCCCCGATACATTTTGAATGCCTTGCCGATTTTTAATGTCTTATGACACTAAAACAGTCACTGAACTCAATGAAGCAAGGAGCAAGCAAAGCGCTAATCCCATAACCCCAACAAGAACACGGACGTTTGACATGGATATAGTTCCTTTTTTAAGAGAAGAGAGAATGAAATAATTAAATTTCACTTATATTTTACCGTGATAAATAATAAACTCAACTCAGTCTAAGTTATCTCTATCACGAAATAATTCTCTCTTTTCTCATCTTCTTTTACAAGATGTTAACGAAATCCTTTTTCTTTTTTTATCAAATCGTAAGCAACTTGTATAGACTGTGCTTTTTGTTTTGCTATTTCCATCATTTCTGGTGGCAAACCTTTCGCTACAAGTTTATCTGGATGATGTTCTCCCATTAATTTTCTATAAGCTCTCTTTATAGTTTTAACATCATCATTTTCATCGACGCCGAGTACCTTACATGCATCCGAGAGCGTAGGGCCTTGAGGGTGAGGCTGATAGCCCTGTCCATTTTGATAATGAAAATTCTGACCAGCCTGCATCATTGCTAATATATGCTCAAAATGCGCACGAGAAAAACCAAGCTCATCAATGATGATAAACAGCATTTTTCTTTCATTTGGATGCAGTTGGCCATCCGCAAAAGCAGCTTGTAATTGGATTTCCAGAAACATCTGAAGTAAGTCACGGCGCCCAACACAAATTTGTCTAACACGTTGCAATGTGGCTCTTAATGGAAAATCAGGTGATTTACCTTCTCTAAAAGCTTGTTGTGCAGCTTGGCGACCGACACCATGCAGATTCATGCGATCCATCAATTCACTGGCAAGTGAGATATCAGTTTGAGTCACTCGCCCTTTTGATTTTGTTAAATGCCCTAAAACTTGGAAGGTTGCAGCAAAGAAAAAAGCTTGTCTATCACGCGTATAGCGACCACCACTTCCTAATTTACTTCGTTGCATGTCATAGAGATGCCCAAGAAAAACACCAATAACAATGCCCCAAAAGCCTATTCCAGCAAAACTACCGATGGTAAGGCCTAATAATTTTCCCCAATAGCGCATAGACTCCTCAAATCTTCGATGCTCTGCCTGCAATTTTGCATTATCATACTATTCATTTGCTTGCACACCTAACACCAAGCAACCTCTAAATAAACTTTTTCTTAAAATAAAGAGATTTGCTGTGTCTCTTTGGACAGAGGTAATGCTGTTTTCGTTTAAACTGTGTTAAAGTAAAATGAGTGACCAAACAAATAATTTTAGCGTTGTTATACAGCACGAAATACCGCATCAGCGCGGTGTTTTTTTGTTTCTAATAAGGCTATAACACTATTTCAACACAGAAACATCGAAAAAATGGGAATTAGACCTATTTTTCGGTTACCGTTAGAACAATGTTCAGAACGTTGGGCTGGTGTCGCATAACTCCCTGCGTTAGTTTCTAGCTGTTTATCAGCACGAAGCCACTGATGACGGAAGCACATAAATACTTATGAAAAAAAGTTATCCCACACTGCTGGCCACCCTAGTTTGGGCCACAATATATGGTCAGCCTGCTTATGCTGATCTTGCCTCCCAATGTTTACTGGGAGTTCCTGTTTATAATAAACCGTTAGTACAAGGCGATCCCAACAGCTTGCCTGTCACTATCACTGCAAATGATATGCAAGGTGAATATCCTCGCATGATCAAATATAAAGGTGATGTTGATATTAAACAGGGCAACCAAACCTTAAGTGCAGACAGTGTTGAACTAACACAAACTGAGGGAGAAACACCATTAAGAATGGTCACAGCAACGGGAAATGTCTCTTATGATGATCCTCAAATCATCTTAAAAGGGCCTCGCGCTTGGTCTAATCTTAATAATAAAGATACGGATATCGAACAAGGTAATTACCAAATGGTTGGCCGCCAAGGCCGTGGTTACGCAAATAAAATGCAAATGCGTGGCGAAAATCGCTATACCATTATGGATAAAGGTATGTTCACTTCTTGTTTACCGGGAGATGATAGCTGGAGCGTTGTCGGCTCAGAGGTTATTTTAGACCGTGAAGAGCAAGTTGCTGAAATCTGGAATGCACGTTTTCGCGTCGCTAATGTGCCTATCTTTTATAGTCCTTACCTTCAATTACCGATTGGCGACAAACGTCGCTCTGGCTTCTTAATTCCTAACGGAAGCTATTCTCGTAGCTCAGGCTTTGATTTCCAATTACCTTATTATTGGAATATTGCCCCTAATTATGATGCCACCATTACAACCAACTATATCAGTCGTCGTGGTTTAAAATTAGATAACGAATTCCGTTATTTAACAACCCCAGGACGCGGTACCATCGCGGTAGATTGGATCAATCACGATAGCCAATACAATAAAGACAAAGAAGAAAATAAAGCAGGCTATCTTCCTCGTGACACCGCTACACGTTGGTTATTCTACTGGGGCCACAGTGGTGTTATGAACAATGTGTGGCGATTTAATATCGATTATACAAAAGTAAGTGATAATAAATACTTCACTGATTTCACCTCTCAATACGGTAATACGACTGATGGTTATGCGACTCAGAAATTTAGTACGGGTTATGCACAACAGAACTGGAATGCCACATTAACCACTAAACAGTTCCAAATTTTCTCTGATAATAAAGATGCAAAAGCTTATCGTGCCGAACCCCAGCTTGATCTGAATTATTATAAGAATGATATCGGGCCATTTGATTTCCGAACTTATGCTCAATTTGCGCGTTTCACCAGCGTGGGTGATAACACGCCTGAAGCAAATCGTTTCCATATTGAGCCAACAATATCCTTACCTTTATCAACTGGTTGGGCTAGCTTTAATAATGAATTGAAAGTAATGGCAACTCATTACGATCAAGATATTCCTGATGCGTATAAGCAAAAGAACCCTAATCAATTAGACGATAATGTAAACCGTGTACTACCACAGTTTAAATCTGATATGAAAGTGGTTTTCGAACGCCAATATCAAACCAATAATATTACACAGACCCTCGAACCTCGTGTGCAATATCTTTATGTCCCTTATAAAGACCAATCTAACATCAACAACTTTGACTCTGCATTATTACAGTCAAACTATGGCGGATTATTCCGCGACAGAATGTACGGGGGTCTAGACCGTATTGCCTCTGCAAACCAATTCACCACAGGGGTAACTTCGCGTTTTTATGATAGCGAATTAGTTGAACGTTTTAACGTTTCTATAGGTCAAATCTACTTCTTTGAACGTCCAAGAACCGGTCCATCATCTATTGGTGAAATAATTAACAGTAAAGATGAAAGTGGCTCTATGGTCTGGGCGGGTGATGCTTATTGGCGTATCACTGATACCGTAGGTATGCGCGGAGGTTTACAGTATGACCGTCGTTTAGGTAGCGTCTCAATGGGTGATGCTATAATGGAATATCGTGCCGATAGTGATCATCTTTTACAGTTGAGCTATCGCTATGTGGATCGCGATTATATTCAAGCAACACGTGTTCGCCCTTATGATGGAAAAATGCAACCACTACCTGAATACCAAAAAGGTATTTCTCAAGTCGGCGTGGTCGGTAGTTGGCCATTAGCCGAACGTTGGGGCCTTGTGGGATCGTATTACTTTGATACCAAAGAATCAGAGCCTGTTAGCCAAATGGTTGGTCTACAATACAACACGTGTTGCTGGGCTGTGAATGTGGGTTATGAACGAAAAATTGTTGGTTGGAAAGTTGACCACAGCGATATTGATAATAAATGGTCTGTCAATGTGGAACTCAGAGGCCTAAGTAACAATCATAGTTTGGGTAGCCAGAAAATGCTTGAACGCGGTATCTTACCTTATCAAAGAGCATTCTGATTTAATCAGACTACGGAATTGGCTGAATAAATATGTCATCCCGCAACAAGATGCGGAAAACACATAATGGGAAACTTATGAAAAATTGGAAAACGCTGTTTATCGGCTTAATGATCACGGTCGGTGCAGCTACCAGCTCAACAACATTTGCTGCACAAGAATTAAACCGTGTATCGGCTATCGTCAATAACGGTGTCGTTCTAGAAAGTGACGTTAATAGAATGCTACAGACTGTCAAAATGAACGCAAAAAATGCGGGTCAAGAAATGCCAGATGAGCAAGTTCTTCGCCAACAAATTCTAGAGCGTTTGGTGATGGATAACATCATTTTGCAAATGGCACAACAAATGCAAATTGATATTCCTGATGCCGCAGTAGAATCGACAATTCAGGGTATTGCTGCTGAAAATAAACTTTCACTAGATCAATTGAAAAAACGTCTCGCAGCGGATGGTATTTCTTACAACGATTATCGCCAAGATATTCGTAAAGAGATGATGCTAGCCGAAGTTCGTAACAATGAAGTGCGTCGCCGTATTACTATTTTACCTCAAGAAGTTGATTCTCTTGCTAAACAAATTGAAGGCCAAGCAAGCCAACGTGTTGATCTCAACCTAAGCCACATCTTAATTCCATTATCAGAAAATCCTGCACCAGCTGAAATAGAAAAAGCCCAGCAAGTCATTACTCGCATTATGAATCAGCTAAAAAATGGTACAGATTTTGGTAAATTAGCTGCAACTTATTCTGCTGATCCACAAGCTTTAAATGGCGGTAATATGGGCTGGGCATCTATTGATGAATTACCAACGCTATTTGCGAAAGAGTTGATAGATGCGCAAAAAGGCCAAATCGTAGGACCTATTCACTCTGGTGTTGGCTTACACATTATCAAAGTAAACGATATTCGTGGTGGCTCTAATACCCTCTCTGTTACGGAAGTTAAAAGCCGTCATATTCTGCTAAAAAGCTCACCAATCATGAGTGATGAGCAAGCCTATGCCAAGTTACAGCAAATCTCTGCCGATATTCGCAGTGGTAAAATAACTTTTGCTGATGCT
Source organism: Proteus sp. G2673 (assembly GCF_009915125.1). Lineage (NCBI taxonomy): Bacteria > Pseudomonadati > Pseudomonadota > Gammaproteobacteria > Enterobacterales > Morganellaceae > Proteus > Proteus sp. G2673. The sequence continues at coordinate 158,467 of NZ_JAABLT010000010.1, read as the reverse complement.
GCAAGAGAGTACTCTGAAGATCCAGGTTCAGCATTGCGTGGCGGTGAGTTAGGATGGTCAATGCCTGATGTTTACGATCCGGCATTCCGTGATGCGTTAATGCGCTTAAATAAAAACGAATTAAGCCAACCTGTTCGCTCAAATTTTGGCTGGCATTTAATTGAATTAGAAGACACTCGTAGTGTTGATAAAACAGATGCCGCTAATAAAGAACAAGCATACCGTTTACTCTTCAACCGTAAATTTAATGAAGAAGTACAAAACTGGATGCAAGAGCTACGAGTAGGGGCTTATGTGAAAATAATGAACGAGAATAATGCAAACTAAGCAAATAAAACCACTTGTTATCACCCCCGGCGAACCAGCCGGGGTTGGTCCTGACCTAATTATCTCATTAGCACAAATGAGTTGGGATTTACCTTGGGTTGTTTGTGCTGATCCTCAGTTACTTAAAACAAGAGCAGAATTGTTAAACCTGCCTCTTTCATTAGTTGAATACGATCCTGCCACACCACCTAAAACACACACACCAAGCCAAATTTGTGTACTCCCAATCACACTTCACACCAATGTCATTCCAAGTACATTAGATGCGCGCAATGGATTATACGTTGTAGAAACATTAGCTCGTGCTTGTGATGGTTGCCTAAACGGTGAATTTGCAGCACTCGTGACGGGGCCGGTTCATAAAGGCATAATCAATGATGCAGGTGTGCATTTTACTGGACACACCGAGTTTTTTGCTGATCGTAGCCACTGTGAACGTGTTGTCATGATGCTAGCAACAGATACATTAAGAGTTGCATTAGCAACCACACATTTGCCTCTGCGGGATGTCGCTGATGCAATTACAGGCGAGCTTCTGCATGAAATTATCACTATTTTAAACCACGATTTAAAAACCAAATTTGGCATAGCAGAACCTCAAATTTACGTTTGTGGCCTTAATCCTCATGCGGGAGAAAGCGGTCATATGGGACGTGAAGAAATTGATATTATTGAGCCTGCATTAGCACAATTACGTCAGCAAGGCGTTCATCTTCATGGACCTTATCCTGCTGATACTTTATTTCAACCAAAATATTTAACACATGCTGATGCGGTACTTGCGATGTATCACGATCAGGGATTACCTGTGCTAAAATATGAAGGTTTCGGTCGCGCCGTGAATATCACTCTCGGTCTTCCTTTTATCCGTACTTCTGTTGATCATGGCACCGCCCTTGAGCTTGCAGGTACGAAAAGCGCAGATGCTGGCAGTTTTTGCACCGCATTAAATTTAGCCATTAATATGATACAAAATTGTAATGAATAATAGAGTCCATCAGGGGCACTTTGCCCGCAAACGCTTCGGGCAGAACTTTTTAACAGACAGCTATATTATTGAAAGTATTGTTGAATCCATTTACCCTCAACCTGGTCAAGCCATTGTTGAAATTGGCCCTGGTTTAGGAGCAATTACAGAGCCAGTAGGCGCAAGAATGGATAAAATGACGGTTGTAGAAATTGACCGTGATTTAGCCGCTCGTTTAGAAGTTCATCCTACATTAAAAGACAAGCTGACCATTATTCAGCAAGATGCAATGACGATCGATTTTGCACAATTAGCAAAAGAGCGTCAGCAGCCTCTGCGTGTTTTTGGTAACTTGCCTTATAACATTTCTACACCACTCATGTTCCACTTATTCAGTTTTGCCGACGCAATCTCTGATATGACATTTATGTTGCAAAAAGAGGTGGTTAATCGCCTTGTTGCGGGTCACGGTAGCAAAACTTATGGTCGCTTAAGTGTGATGGCGCAATATTATTGCCAAATCATCCCTGTACTTGAAGTTCCACCAACTTCATTTAAACCTGCACCTAAAGTTGATTCAGCGGTTGTTCGTTTGATCCCTTATAAAGAAAAACCATACCCAGTAACGGATATTGCAATGCTTAGCCGTATTACCGCTCAAGCATTCAATCAACGCCGTAAAACACTACGCAATAGCTTAGGTGGATTACTCACAGCAGAAGATATGATAGCACTTGATATCGACCCAACAGCAAGAGCTGAAAATATCTCTGTTGAGCAATATTGCAAAGTGGCAAACTGGTTATCGCAAAAGCAAGACTCACAAGCATAAGATAAAGCCAGAGACAGGAGGCACTATGTTCACCTCATCAAAAGTGGCGATACAGGTACAAAGCGTTTACATTGAAAGCCAATCATCTCCTGAAGATGAACGATATGTTTTTGCTTATACCATATCAATTCATAATTTGAATAAATGTGCAATTCGCCTCCTGCGCCGCTATTGGTTAATCACCAATGCACAAGGTAATACCACTGAAGTTCGAGGTGAAGGTGTTGTCGGCGAACAGCCCCTTATCGAGCCAGGCACACAATACCGCTATACCAGCGGAGCCGTTCTTGAAACACCAATGGGAACAATGGAAGGTCATTATGAAATGATTGACACTGATGGTCGATTATTTCAAATCGAGATCCCTGTTTTCCGCCTTGCACTCCCAACATTGATAAACTAACTATGGCAACTTATTTAATTGGTGACATTCATGGTTGTTACCGTGAATTGCGCCACCTTCTTGATAAAGTCAGTTTCGAGCCAGCACAAGATACATTATGGTTAACGGGAGATCTTGTTGCACGAGGCCCTGACTCACTTGAAGTACTGCGCTTTGTAAAAAGTTTAGGCAATTCACTAAAGCTCGTCTTGGGCAATCATGATCTTCATCTTTTAGGTGTATTTGCAAAAATTAGTCGCAATAAACCAAGAGATAAGCTGAATGACTTACTTAATGCACCTGATGCAGATGAATTAATTAATTGGTTAAGACGTCAACCTGTATTGCAAATTGATGAAGACAAGAAAATCATCATGGCTCATGCTGGGATCACGCCACAATGGGATTTAGAAACAGCCAAAATGTGTGCGCGTGAAGTTGAAGCTATTTTAAGTAGTGATAGCTACCCTTTATTTATTAACTCAATGTATGGCGATTTACCAAACAATTGGTCACCAGAACTTTCGGGACTAGCACGATTACGCTTCAGTACTAATGCACTCACTCGTATGCGTTACTGCTTTCCCAATGGTCAGCTCGATATGATTTGTAAAGATAAACCACAAGACGCACCAGCACCATTAAAGCCTTGGTTCGATTTACCAAGCCAGTTACCTGAAGGTTATAGTATTGTATTTGGGCATTGGGCCTCTCTTGAAGGAAAAGGCACTCCTGATAATGTTTATGCATTAGATACGGGATGTTGCTGGGGTGGTAATCTCACTTGTTTACGTTGGGAAGACAAACAATATTTCACTCAATCTAGCCTATCAGCCCCCAAATAACGCACTTATTATCCCTTTACTTCTTCTTGCGCAAAATGGCGACATTGCCTTTTGCGCTATGTCGATTTTATCCTCACATATAACTTAATGACTCTTTTTTATTCTAAAGAGAACGTTTTATACACAAAAACGAACACCTTAAAATACCCATAAATTTAATCATTAATAATCAATAAGTTATTTTTTTTCATAGTAAAATAAGTATCAAAAAATACGATATTGGGAATAAAAAACCTCTATATTGATTAATATCTCATATATTATTCTTATAAAATGAATTTATTAAAATATAAATAATGATTAGCTTAAAATAAATCTCTGTTTATAAAAAATATTTAAGTAGAATAATAAATCTTGCTTCTTATTATTTTTATATGAATAAAATAGGAATAATAAAAAGGGAGATATTTAATCTCCCTTTTTATTTAATTCTTGTTATTTTCTTCTTTTTAATATTTCGAAGCAGTAGTTATGAGAGTTATTTTCATCTGCTTCATGATATTCCATAAAAGTAGAATCCCACTCATCAGGCTCATAATCTGGGAATGTTGTATCACCGATGACTTCAGCATCGATGTGAGTTAGATAAAGTGTATTTGCCATAGGCAGAAATTGCTCATACACTTTACCGCCTCCTATAACCATGATTTCATCATGATTTTCAGCAGCTTGCAAAGCTTCTTCTACAGACTTCACCCAAACAACTTCACTATCTGTTCCTGGTTGGCTACTTAACACAATATTGAGACGATTCGGTAAAGGACGACCAATAGATTCATAAGTCACCCGGCCCATAATAACGGGTTTATTTAGCGTATTCTTTTTAAACCATGCGAGGTCACCCGGTAATGTCCAAGGCATTGCCTTTTCCATACCAATAATGCGATCCATCGCTAATGCTGCGATTAAACTAATATTCATTTACACACCTACGGGTAAAGATGGGAAAAAACTGCTCACACTATACGTAAAGCTAAAACCTGAGTCGATACAAATTATGCTTCCTTGATAATAAATAATTGCTTTATACTCGAAGTGTTAACTTAATCATATAAGATTCAATCATTATAATATTGTTATATACAAGGCGCTATTATGCTTGAAACTTCTTTAGTTGTTTTTACAATTGCTTTACTCGGTATGATCTCACCAGGTCCTGACTTTTTTCTCGTTGTAAAAAATGCGGCGCGTTATCAACGATCTGCAGCAATGATGACTGCAATGGGGATTGTGGCAGCATTACTTGTGCATATGTCATATTGTGTTGCAGGTATTGCCGTTCTTATCACCACAACACCTTGGCTCTTTTCTATTTTAAAATATGCAGGTGCTGTTTATTTGCTATGGATTGGTTTTCAAAGTTTGCTCTCAAAATCTAATCATTCGATTGATGAAAAAACAGCACAACATTCACAAATCAGTTTTAAGAAAGCTTTTATGCAAGGTTTTCTCTGTAATTTACTCAACCCTAAAGCCACTTTGTTCTTTCTTGCCGTTTTCACTCAGGTATTAAGTATCGATTCAAGCATCGGTGAAAAATTATGGTATGCCTTTATTATTTGGGGATTAGCTGTCGTTTATTGGCCTTTGCTCGTTTTATTAATTCAAAGTGCACCAGTGAGAAAAGTACTCAATAAAATCCAAAAAAGTATTGATAAAGTTTTAGGTGTGGTACTGATTGGATTAGGTATTAAAGTGGCATTGAGTTAAATAAAAACCTCTTTGATAAGATTTATTAGAGAGGTATAACTCATTTATAATAAATTTAAACTCCAATCATTATCACTCTTTAAACACTCAATAATATCTAGTAAAACCCTTTCGTTATCAAGATAATTAGAGTTATTTTTCATTTTAATTAAAATAAAGTCATAGTTATCCCTAATAACTTTCGCTATATTGTTTTTCATTTCATCACTGCTTATATTTTTACTAAAAAAATTCTTTATTTTTCGATTATAATCAGATATAAAACATTCATCCCCTGCTGTTTTTTCTTTTTCTTTAATAATGTCCTCGTATTCTAACACGCCAGACCGAAGCATATTGTCCACAAACGCCTTGACACCTTCATTATTTTTTAATTTATTAAGAGATTTATTATTAATACTAACAAAGTCTGAATTTATTAAATTATTATTTTTGAATTCTATTTTTTCACACCCCACCAAAAGAGTAGATAAATTATTTAATCTATCATGTTGATCTAAATTTAATAAATAAGTCAAACTAGTCTTAATATTAAATATTTTCTTTATAAAAAAAGATATTTTAGATGAAAAACTTTTATTCTCCTCCCTTACATAAAAGCTGCTGAAACTATTTGAAATACTATTAATTGCATTTTTTATTTTCTTTTTTTCTTTTCTATCTATATTGAAATCTGTTATTGCTGTAGCTTGAGTACAATAATTCATTATCTTCATAATAACTCCTTATTTCATAGTAGAATAATCCTCTTTTTATCTATATATTCATACCGAAAAAAGCCCTTATTACTAAGGGCCTTTTATAGAAAAAAACCTAAATATAATTAGAAATTAATTTTCAATGTTGCATTGATACCACTTGTACTTACATCACTATTATATTGGCCTTGGTAATACAGCCCGAAGGTAGTTGATTTACTTAATTGCGCATCAACACCTAAGCCAACACCAAACAAATTATCCAGCTTACCACCGCGTAATGTTGCATCACCGGAATTTGATAAGAACAGACGTGATTCAGGACGATTGTCACCAAACAGATGGCTTGCAGAAATATCGCCTTTTAATGCCATATTTATATTGCCAGCCATAAATGGATAACCACCACGTAAACCGATAGTACCGACTTGAATATCTTGTGAATCAGTCTTAGTGGTAAATTTCATATTACCGACATTTTCATTGATATCATCTGTTGATACGCGTAACCAGCTAAATCCTGCGTATGGCTCAATCGAGTATTGATTAGTATTAAATTGAGTATAAGCACCTTCTAAGAAAATTTGAGTAATTTTTGCATCATAACTGGTTGAGTTATAACCTGCATTTTGTCCCACCCAAAGTGTTCTTTTTGCATCTCTATCTTGATTAGTATGGGTGAAACCATAGTTTAATGAAGCCACATCATACAAATTAGACACACCATAAGCACCAATATGGATATCGTTGCTATCTATTTTACCGTGTTCATTACCTTTATATTTGGTTGAGCCGGCACCAAAGAAGAGACCTACTTTCGTATTTTCAGTCACATCAATTTCTGCACCTAATAACCCCGCATAGAAATCAACATCCATATTGCTATGACCATAATCAGCATTACCCCATTGACCAATGCCGGTCATCCAAATACGGGCGTTACTGTTATCCAATGTAGCATAGCGGCCTTGACCAATACCCATAGCTTGATCTTTCACTGTACGAGTTAACCCTAAAACATTTACGACACTCGCACTGTTAGCATTTAAATACATATCACTCCCTAATGATCCATAGGTCTTATTCAGATCTCTTTCATTCATAGGAAGTACAGCATTAAATAAATCGCCACTGCCAGTGATATCTAATGTATTAGCAATAGAACGGCCATTTTCATTATTTGCAAAAGTGGCTAAAGAGGTATTTTCTTTCTTACTTAATGTGCCTGTAATGGTGTTATCTTTTACAGAAACATTTTTATCAAATAATGCATAATCACTATTTGAAGCCACGTTGTTATTCGCTAACATTTTTGTTTTGGTGCGATTATCAACTAAATTGTCTGCATTTACAGTGCCTGTCGCAACAGCGTTGTTAAGATAAATATCTTTTAACTGACCTTCATTATCTGCACCGATATCTAAATTTGCCCCTTTATTTAAGGACATATCGCCGACATTAACATCGTGCCCGACGGTCACTAAATATGTCCCTTTATCATTGATATTAATATTGGTTTTATGACTCTCATTTGATGCTAATTGACCTTGTTGTGTGAAAGTATCGTTATAGCGATCAATAACACTTAATTTACCGCCATTCACATTAACCGCTTCTGTACCAAACGATTCTGTAAAGCCATATAAAGTACCTTGTCCGACTGTTGTACCACCACGATAAGTATTATCGCCAGTCATCACCAACGTACCTTCACCTTTCTTGACTAAAGCGCCATCATATAACCCAGCGTCAATTTTCGCTTGAATAGCATCAGCACGTTTTTGGTAATACTCTTTACGCCATTTTTCAGCATCTTCTTTGCTGACAATGTGTGAAGTTGGATCTGGGTTACCGTCGTTGATAACAAAATCCGTTCCTAGATTGTAATCACCACCCGCCGAAATGCCTTTCTCTTGGTACTCTTTCAGCCATGATAAATCTTCTTGTTCTCGCAGATCTAACGCAGTTTGTGAAATATCATTTGTCCAAACATCAAGCGGTGTCATGCTTAAGTTATATTCAAACTTACCTAAGAATTGACCAGGGCCATACATTCCTTTATCTAAATCAGGAGTCCCCCAACCATAACGTACATCAGGCGTACCTTCAGCTGCCGTCCAACTATCATATAAAGAGCCATCTGGATTATGGTGATTGGCAGTTGTGAACATCACATCACGTACTTGCATCGCATTCATTGATTGATAACGCGACATTAAGACGCCCATAGCACCTGTAACATGAGGTGCAGCCATAGATGTACCACTAAAGGTATCCCAACCTGCATTTCCCTCTTCATCAACAACTGACGAATAAATGTAACGACCCGGAGCAACCACCGTCCACCATTTCGCATTCCCTGCTTCATTAAAGATTTTTTCTAATTCATAACCCGACTTGTCTGCATTCTGTTTAAGACCTGCAACTGCAATCCAATGTTTTTCTGCTTCAGGATTAAAGTAAGGATAAAGGGGGCGATAATAAGGCTGGGCAAAATCGCGGTTACCGGTTGTAAAGACTTGCACAACATTCGTGCCTTTTACTGCATCATAAGCGGCATCAACAAAAGAAGGTTTATCACCATAGACTTTTTTGAAATAAAAATATTCGTATTCAGTTTGTGCTGTGGTATCAACCGGCATGTGCTCAGTTGTCTTACCACCATCAGGACCTTTCGTCGGAACTGTATTAATAATTCGTGGGTTGGTTCCCCAGCTATTATTAATCACCTGAGCGCCTGCATCGACCATGGCTTTCCAGCCAGTGTAGAAGTAGGTGTAATCTTGGTAAGGGCCGTAGTTATTGCTATCTGTTGCCCCCGTATTTCCTAAATAAACATCAGCACCCCATGCAACCCCATGCATGCCATTACCGTCACGGCTTGCGCCTACCGTGCCTGTAACATGTGTTCCGTGTGTATCATTCACATCTTTGATCCAGCTTCCATCAACATCAAAGTCTTGACCTTTTTCATAATGTCCCCCCATTTCTTGGGGGTAACGCATGCCTGTTGAACCGTATTGACCTTTGGCTTTAACGGCATGGAAACGTGCATCATTTAATTCAGGATGTGATAATAATGCACCTGAATCCATCACACCTATTTTGGCACCTTGCCCATGAAAACCAAGTGCATAAGCACTAGAGGCATTCATTGCAGCTAGTCCCCAGTCTTTTTGATATTCTTGGCTCTCCCAACTTTTTCTATCACCTAATTGCCCAGTTTCTAAATATGCCACAGAATATCCAGAAAAAAGCAATGCAGATGCAACAAGGGAAAGTTGAAATATATTTTTGTTTATTTTATTCATTTTATGATGATGACTTAAAGCTATTTCTTTGTTCATTCTGTACCTTCAATTATATTAAAATTTAATAACATTAATTAAGGATCAAAAATAAAAGACGCAGAGATTCTCTAGTTTCTAGAAAAATAATTACTTGAAGAACATCCCAAAAATATCACTTAAAACCATAAAAATAGATAGATTGACTAACCAGTCACAAATTAGCAGATAGATTAAACAAAATTAGATCGTTTGTTATTATATTAAAAATAACCAAAATTAACCTATTTCAATATTAATCTCATTAATGACAATATTTAAATCAACTTAATAAAGAGAACTTAAATAAACAAACAAAAATATTAAATTAATTAACAATTTTTTTGGAAATATTTTCTCTATTTAAACTTTAGTCTAAAAAATATAATTCACATTGTTTTTAACATGAAAAAAAACAGTATTTTTATTTGAAAAATACTGTTTTTATTTTAATTTAGTATTACTACTGAATTTTTATTCCGAAGGCGTGACTTCCATTTGTCCTACCATACCTTTATCTGCATTTTCTAATACTTGGCTGTAATATAAGAAAGGGAAATGCGAATAAGAAGGCTGTTTTAATTCCACCAGCAATTCACTTTGATCCTCAATCCAAACAGTATCTTTCCAACCAAAATCAGAGGGTGCAGGTTTCTGACCATTATGATTAATCACTTTAAAACGGGCACCTTCAATATGGAATGGTTGCGGTGTCGGTACTGTTACAAGCCAACGCTCCCAGCCATTTTGCTTACCGACTAAATCAATTCTTGAAAGTTCCCAACGAGCATTATTTATTCCCGGAGGACTGTTATGCAGTTGAATAGTTCTAGGCTGAATAGAGGTAGTGATTTGTGTGTCATCTACCGCTAATTGCGCAGGGACTTTGTCTGTCATTAATGACATTAATCCGGTTGGTTTAATCGTTATTATATTGGTATTACGTAATAAATCTGAAGATTCAAAAATACCACGGAGCCTATCCATAAAGCCGGCACTTTGCCCTGCGGTAATGGTGACGTCACCACCTTCAGACATATCAACCAATATTTCACGTCGCTCCCCTGGAGCCATTGGAATTGACTTCAATTCTACAGGAGATGTTAATAACCCCTGATCAGAAGCGATAAGGTAAAGCGATCGACCATCATTTGCAGTTAATTCATAACGACGAGCATTAGATGCATTCACTAAACGTAAGCGGATCCAACCTCTAGAGACTTCAATATAAGGATCTTCACGTCCATTAACTAACAATGTATCACCATAGAAGCCATCACTAGCAGCTTCTTTGTCGTATTGTGGCGTACCAAAGTTATCAATCCGTTTATCTTGAATGATGATCGGAAAATCATTCACTCCATAATGTTTTGGTAGCGGTAGGGATTTGCTCTCTTCATCTTCCACAATCCACATTCCTACCAATCCATTATAAACATGAGGTGCCATTTTAAACGGTGTATTGGCGTGATACCAACATGTTGTTGCTTTCTGACGAATAGGCAATACCGGCGACCAATAAGCTCCGGGTGACATTAGTCTTGCGGCTCCACCGACTTGAGTGCCCGGAACTAATAAGCCACTTACCGTCATTGATACCGCTTCATTAAGGCGGTTACTATAAATCAGTTTTATATCATCGCCACTTTTGACTTTGATTGTCGGTCCCGGAGTTGAGCCATTGATCCCCCAAACCTGTGCTTTTTGAGTACCATTAAACGCCCAATGCACGTTTTGCAAAGTTAAGAACAGTGGCTGACCACGACGCGATTCCAACAAAGGCGGTATAGGTAATTTTTTATCATTAACTGATTCAGCACGAACAGAAGATATAGAGCCCAGACATACCGCTAAGCCTGTAGCCTGAATAAACTGGCGACGACTAAATGACATACTTTCTCCGCAACAAAATACAAATATTCCTATTGCATAATCAAAATGCTGTGACAGGAAAAAAGCTGCTGTGATTTAAAGACAAAAGGACTTAAATGAAATTACGGGAGCATAATAGCGCGGATGTGACATAAATCCTAAAAATAGTTGATAACCAGCACTCTAAATAATTCAAAATACAACTAGGCAACTAATGAATGAGCCGCTAGTCACATACATAAATATGTAACTAGCGCAAATGAGTGTAGTCAACAACGTTGCACCTTGAAGTATGACGAGTATATGAAGATCAGGCTTATATTTGTACAAACAAAGCAACGAAAAAAGTATTAATTTAACTTACCGGGAAAATCACGTTTATTCATTTCTTCAACTTCTCTATCTAGCTCTTCGATTTTCGCTTTCATAATTTGACGACAATCTTCTGCTAATTCTCGAACTTGATCTTTGGTGTATTTTGAAACGTCAATTGGAGGTAACATTTCAACAATAACGTACCCATTATTCCAACGGTTTAGCTTAATCTTACCCTGTGTTGTTGAAACACAAACAGGAATAATCGGTACGCCCGCTTGAATGGCGGCATGGAATGCCCCCGTTTTAAACGGTAATAGTCCACGGCCACGGCTACGTGTTCCTTCTGGGAACATCCAAACAGAAATCTTCTTCGATTTAATTTGATCAGCAACTTGTGAAATGGTGCCATGTGCTTTAGAGCGGTTTGCTCTATCAATTAAAATATTCCCTGTGATCCAATACAATTGACCAAAAAAAGGAATAAAAATTAAGCTTTTTTTACCTACTGTCACGGTATTAGGTTGAACCGCATTTGACATCGTTACCATATCGAAATTATTTTGATGGTTTCCGATATAAATACTTGGACCATAACTTTTTGCTTCTTTTGGAAAGCGCTCAACGAGTTTGATACCAAAAACAGTAGATAACTTGCCGAATAAGCGTCCATAAGTCATTACATGTTTAGGATTTCTTGGTGAAAACATGCAATAAATCATTCCAAACGTCACCACAATAATGGTGTAAAGAATGACAATGATGCCTCGAATAATGGCTAACATAAGTTTTAGCGTCCTAAATAGAAGTGGGTCAACAGACCCACTCAATATCAATTAAGTATTAGATTTAATTTGTTTCAATATCAATATGATCGATAACTTGAGCACCACGAGGTAAAGAGGTTCCTCGACGTCCACGTTTTGCTTTAAAGCTAACTAACTCATTCATCGACATTGTCATCTTACGTTTACCGAAATGCAATGTAACAGAGGCATTCTCAGGTAATACACGTAACCAAGCGACGTTATCTTCACCACTTGCGGCTTGTGACGCCGGAATAGAAACCATCTGATTTCCTTTTCCTTTTACCATAGTTGGTAATTCAGATGCTTCAAAAATCAGCATTCTACCGCCTTTAGTAATGATCATAATGAGATCAGTGAGCTCATTGTTCAAGCGCTGTGGTGGTAATGGTAATGCATTTTCAGGTAAAGTCAGTAATGATTTTCCTGCTTTATTTTTAGAAGTTAAATCATCAACCTGACAGATAAAACCATAACCGGCATCAGATGCCATGACGATCTTATCGGTATTTTCGCCCATAACAACATGACGCAATTGCGCACCTTTCTGAACTTTTAATCGTTCAGTTAGCGCATCACCTTTGCTACGACCAGAAGGTAATGCATCAACATCAACAGTATAACTTTGACCTGTGGTATCAATTAAGTGTACTGGTTGATTACTCATCCCTTCAACAGCATCAAAATAATCATCACCAGATTTAAAACCAACCGATTTAGCATCAATACTATGTCCTTTTTGACAACGAATAAGCCCTTTTTCAGACATAATGACGGTAACTGCTTCAGGATGCAGATGTTTTAACGGAATAGGTTCATCACCCGCATTACCGCTAAAATAGTTGATCTCTTCTGCTTTAAGCACTTCTTGCTGACCATCGACAGTAAAGATTAATGCTTCATCTTTTGGTGCAAACAACATTTGTTCAATCACATCACCTTGCTCTTTCCCTAAAGCAACAAGACGTGTACCACGCCCTTTTTTATTCATTTCATTTAGTTGTTCTGCTGAAATGGCTAAAATACGTGTTTTATCAGTGATGATAATAAACCAGTGTTGCTCATTTTTCTTTTGAGGATCAACTAAGAGCGGTGCTAATAATTCAGTCTCTTCAGAAACAGTGAGTAGACCTTTACCTGTCTTATTCTTCGTTTCCATCTCATCGTAAGAGAGAACCGTGCCATAACCTTCTTTTGTTGCCAGTAAATATTCTTGTCCAGCACTTCCCGCTAACATGTATTTCACGCTAGCTTCTGGAGGGAAAGTTAACTTACCGGTTAATGGTTCGCCTTGGCTACGTCCAGAAGGCATATCATTTGGGCTTAGAGTATAGCTTCGGCCAGTGGAATCAAGGAACAGAACAGGCTGATTACTCATGCCTCGAACTGCACTGTGATAACTATCCCCAGCGCGATAACTCATACCGCTAGGATCAATATCATGTCCTTTTGCATTACGTACCCAGCCCATTTCAGAAAGCACAATGGTGACAGGCTCTGATGGCAACATATCTTGTTCATTAACCACTTTCGCCTCTTCTTGAGGGCGAATAGGAGAACGTCTGTCATCACCAAATTCTTTTGCGTCGGCTTCAATTTCTTTTTTCAGTAAAGTATTTAAGCGACGTGGTGAACTTAATAATTTCTCAATACTATCGCGTTCTTTTTCAAGCTCATCACTTTCACCTTTTAGTTTTATCTCTTCAAGTTTGGCTAAATGACGCAAACGTAACTCTAAAATAGCTTCAGCTTGAATATCAGATAACTCAAAGCGACGCATTAATTCTGCTTTTGGCTCATCTTCATGACGAATGATTTCAATCACTTCATCAATATTGAGATAAGCAATTAATAAACCTTTGAGGATCTCTAAGCGACGTAAAACTTTTTCTAAACGATGATTTAGACGATTTGTGACTGTTTGGCGACGATAAACTAACCATTCGTTTAAAATAGTCAGTAATCCTTTTACTGCTGGGCGGTTATCTAACCCAATCATATTTAGGTTAACGCGATAACTTTTTTCTAAATCGGTATTTACGAACAAGTAGTACATCACTTGCTCTAAATCAACACGATTACTACGAGGAACAATCACAAGTCTGGTTGGATTTTCATGATCGGATTCATCACGCAAATCTTCAACTAAAGGCAATTTTTTTGCTCGCATCAAGGCTGCAATTTGCTCAAGTACTTTGGCACCAGAAACTTGATGAGGTAATGCAGTGATCACCGCACATCCTTCTTCTTTCTGCCAAACAGCTCGCATTCTGACCGAACCACGACCCGTTTTATAGATTTTTTTGATATCGTCTTGAGCCGTAATAATTTCAGCTTCAGTTGGATAATCAGGGCCTTGAACATATTGCATCACGTCAGATAATCCCGCATCAGGATTATCTAAAAGCATCACTAAAGCTTGTCCTATTTCACGTGCATTATGCGGTGGAATATCCGTTGCCATCCCAACAGCAATCCCCGTTGTGCCATTAAGCACGATATTAGGTAAGCGTGCTGGCAACATTTTCGGCTCTTGCATCGTGCCGTCAAAGTTAGGGATCCAATCTACCGTACCATGTCCTAATTCACTCAATAATGTTTGTGAATATTTGGAAAGGCGTGATTCGGTATAACGCATAGCGGCGAAAGATTTTGGATCATCCGGCGCCCCCCAGTTACCTTGTCCATCAATTAACGGATAACGATAAGAGAACGGCTGAGCCATCAGTACCATTGCTTCATAACATGCACTATCACCATGCGGGTGATATTTACCTAGCACGTCACCAACAGTACGGGCTGATTTTTTAAATTTAGCAGAACTACTTAAACCTAGCTCTGACATCGCATAAACAATACGACGTTGCACAGGTTTTAGCCCATCTCCAATAAAAGGCAATGCACGATCCATAATGACGTACATGGAATAGTTGAGATAGGCATTCTCTGTAAATAAGTGGAGCGGTTGGCGCTCTACACCATCATGAGTCAATTCACTCATTCAATTTTTCCTCAGACTCTTGTGGTATCCATTACACTTCGATGTCAACTTCATCGCCCTTCTCTTGTAACCAATTTCGGCGATCTTCAGAGCGTTTCTTCGCTAACAACATATCCATCATGCCTAGGGTTTCTTGATAATTTTCATCATCAATCACCAATTGCACTAAACGACGCGTATTAGGATCAAGCGTTGTTTCACGCAGTTGAAGCGGGTTCATCTCACCCAAACCTTTAAAGCGCTGTACGTTAGGCTTTCCTTTTTTACGACTTAAACGTTGTAAAATGGCATTTTTTTCTGATTCATCAAGGGCATAATGAACTTCTTTACCTAAGTCGATACGGTAAAGTGGTGGCATCGCCATATAAACGTGCCCTTCCTTAACAAGAGCTGGGAAATGGCGCACAAATAAAGCACACAATAAAGTTGCGATATGTAAACCATCCGAGTCCGCATCCGCAAGAATACAAATTTTACCGTAACGCAGTTGGCTTAAATCATCGCTATCAGGATCCATACCAATTGCAACCGAAATATCATGGACTTCTTGTGACGCTAACACTTCATCTGAAGAGACTTCCCATGTATTTAGGATCTTACCGCGCAAAGGCATAATCGCTTGATATTCACGATCTCGAGCTTGTTTAGCAGAACCTCCTGCAGAGTCCCCTTCGACCAAAAATAGCTCGGTGTAACGTAAATCTTGAGAAGTACAATCAGCCAATTTACCCGGCAATGCTGGCCCTGAAGTGAGTTTCTTTCTCACCACTTTTTTAGCTGCTCGCATACGACGTTGCGCGCTACTAATCGCCATTTCAGCGAGTAATTCGCCGACTTGAACGTTTTGATTTAGCCATAAGCTAAAAGCGTTTTTTACCGCATTTGCAACAAATGCACTGGTTTGTCTTGAAGAGAGTCGTTCTTTGGTTTGCCCTGCAAATTGAGGATCTTGCATTTTCACTGATAATACATAAGCGCAACGCTCCCATGTATCATCCGCGGTTAACTTAAGACCTCTTGGTAGCAAATTACGGAATTCACAAAATTCGCGCATTGCATCTAACACACCTTGGCGTAAACCATTTACGTGTGTACCACCTTGAACCGTCGGAATTAAGTTAACATAGCTTTCAGTGAGTAGATCGCCACCTTCAGGTAGCCATAACATAGACCATTCAACGGCTTCATTATCTCCTTCAAATTTGCCTGTAAACGGCTCTTCAGGAAGGCGAACAAATTCAGCAACAGCTTCACTTAAATAATCGGTTAAACCATCAGCGTAGCACCAATTTTCTTGAGTATTGTTTACTTTATCGACAAAAGAAACATTCACGCCCGGGCATAATACCGCTTTAGCTTTTAATACATGAGATAAGCTTTTAGAAGAAAAACGAGGAACATCAAAATAGGCGCCATCAGGCCAAAAATGCACACTCGTTCCTGTATCTCGTTTTGCACAGGTGCCAATCTCATGCAACTCTTCAACTTTATCGCCATTTTCAAAGGCAATTTGGTAAATTTTACCATCACGACGAACAGTTACTTCAATACGCTTTGAGAGGGCGTTAACAACCGAGATCCCCACACCATGCAACCCGCCAGAAAATTGATAGTTTTTATTAGAGAATTTTCCTCCGGCGTGAAGGTGAGCAAGGATTAACTCGATAGCAGAGACCTTAAGTTCTGGGTGAATATCGACAGGCATTCCTCGCCCATTATCGATAACTTCGATAGATTGATCTGCATATAAAATGACATCGACCTTCGATGCGTGTCCCGCAAGCGCCTCGTCCACGCTATTATCGATCACTTCCTGTGCCAAATGGTTCGGTCTTGTTGTATCTGTATACATCCCTGGACGGCGACGTACAGGCTCTAGACCATTAAGAACCTCAATATCCTTTGCGTTATAACTTGATTGAGTCATTGTTTTAATCTGCGGTTCGCTGTTAGAAAATACTGTTTATAATAACAGGTGTTTGCGGCAATATGATATTAATTTTCGGATAGATACATCAACCTACGTTTTACAGGTTAATTAACCGAAAGACTAAATTATCTTTAAAAATTGAATAATTTTCGGAAAAAAACGTTCAAAACCCACAAATGCGTGATTTCCATCCGATTCTACGGTTTGCCTACACGCGCCAAGATATGAGACAGCTTGACGATAATCAAGTATTTCATCTCCAGTTTGTTGAAGCAACCAAATAAGTTCGGGTGATGTAATTACGGGAATACGCAAGGCAAGTAACTCATCCATATGATGAGGTTCTAATCTATACTTTTGATGTGTATAGGGATTTTCGTTTTCACCCAAGAAATTTTGTAAGAGATCAAAAGGACGGATCGCAGGATTAACAACAACAGCGGGTAAATTAAAACGTTGAGATAGCCAGATCGATAAGTAGCCACCTAATGATGAGCCAATTAATCCAAGCTTGTCATCTACGCACTCTTTAGCTAACGATTCAATTAACTGAGCGGCTTCTTGAGGGTAAGGTGGCAATTGAGGTACTAACAATTCAATTTCAGGATGTGTTACTTCAAGCCATTGACGAAAAGCCTGTGCCTTTGCTGATTTTGGTGAGCTATTAAAGCCATGTAAATAGAGAATACGAGGCATGACTTAATAGCCATCCGAATCAAGGTCAGGACAAAATTCAGTCCCCTCTAAACGGTAAACTTGTGTTTCAATTCTGCCCTTCTCATCAGATAAAAGTGACATTTCCAAATAACGCCAGCCCGGAGAAACAGTATCTAATGTAAAATTAGTACAATGAGGGCGAAATTGAATGCACGTAGAAGGTGTTGCCAACAAACGAATACCATTCCACATTTCATCCATTTCTTGATGAATGTGACCACAAAGCATCATTTTTACTTGAGAGTGCTCTCTTAAACGCTCAGCCAATTCTTGAGAATTTCTTAAACTGTGTTGATCTAACCATGTACACCCTGACGGCATAGGATGATGATGCAACAAGATAATCGTATCTCTGTGCTTTTGACTTTCGAGACAGCGTGTTAGCCAATCTAATTGACAATCTGATAATTCACCATGAGGAACACCTTGAATTTGGCTATCTAATAACAGCATTTGCCAATTATCACCAATCAACACTTGTTTAGCTGACAAAACGCCTGCCTGATTTAAAGCATCAATCATCGCAGGTTGATAGTCATGATTACCTGGCAACCAAACACAAGGTGGTGTTAACGTTGCAATGCCATCTGCAAAATGCTGATAAGCTTCAAAGGTTTGATCTTGAACTAAATCACCTGTTGCTACAATCAAGTCAACATCAAGACCCTGCTCTCTAATCGCATTTAATACCGCATGGTAGCTACGATAAGTATTTATGCCCAGCAAAGTGTCTTCCACATTAGCAAAGAGGTGGGTGTCTGTGATTTGTAATATTCTTACGGTGTTTTTGTGTTTCACCGATAATTCAAGCTGGCTTTCCAAAAGGTTTCCTTGTTTCACTCTCATTAGCCGTTATGTTAACGTATTTTCGTAGTAAAGATCTGCCAACCAATACACATTTCAAAAGATTAGTGAGAAATATTCTCGCTTTCAATCACGTTTTTTTCACTTCTTTTTACAATTTAATTCATTTGATATCGTACACTTAGAGATAGTTACTCTACTTGATAATATTACTAAAAACACCCTTTAAAGATTGATTAATATATTAAATTACCGACCAACGCTTTCTTAACTCAATATGATGAAGTTGTAACCATTGAAGTGCAATGACCGATGCAGCATTGTCAATCACGCCCTCTTCAACCCAACGATAAGCTTGTTCTCTGCTAACAACATGAACACGAATATCTTCATTTTCACACGCTAATCCATGAATACCTTTTGCTGTTGTTGTATCAACTTCACCGACATAAACATGCATTCTTTCGCTGGTGCCACCAGGACTAGAAAGATAACTAATAATTGACTCGCATCGCCCAACAACAACGCCCGCTTCTTCTTGGGCTTCGCGTCTAACAACGTCTTCTGGGCTTTCGCCTTGTTCAACCATACCCGCAATCACTTCTAGCAACCAAGGTGTCTCACTGGTTTCATACGCAGGAATACGAATTTGCTCAATTAATACCACTTCATCACGTTTAGCATCATAAGCTAACAAAACACCCGCATTGCCTCGCTCAAAGACTTCACGTTTGACTTCTTCACTCCATCCGCCTTCAAAAAGGCGATGTTTAAAGCGGTACTCAGTCATACGGAAAAAGCCTTTATATAAATCTTTTTGATTGAGCAATTTCACGTCTTCACGGCCGTATAAAAATGGTGTATTTTCCCTTTTCTTCATACAATGTTCCTTAAGTTATATTTAAGAGTCTTTTTATTGCTTATGTTTAATACAGATTTAAAGAAATTTGCCAACAATTCATGTAAAGTTAATCTAAAATAAAAGGATATGGCACAAATGGCTACCCCTACTTAGGGAAACAATCTGCTAGAATTATCCCCAATCAAGATTAACAGAGGCAACTCAGCGAAACTGTTGCAACAAGGAATTAAAATGAAAAAACTGCTCTCTCTTTTGGTCACGATGAGTTTGGCAGGATTCAGCACTGCAAGTCAGGCTGAGGATCTGCTTCAAGTTTATCAAAAAGCAAAGGACAGTAACCCTGAGTTACGCAAGTCATTAGCTGAAAGAAATCAAGCTTTTGAAAAAATTAATGAAGCTCGTGGCTCATTATTACCCCAATTAGGATTAGGTGCCTCTGCCGATTATAAAAGCGGCTACCGCGATAATAACAACACCGAATCCAATTCTATTGGTGCAAGTTTAACGCTAACTCAAAGTGTGTTTAACATGGCATTATGGCGCCAGTTAAACATTCAAGAAAAAACTGCGGGTATGAGCGATGTGACTTACCAAACAAGTCAGCAAAAGCTGATTTTAGACACCGCGACCGCTTACTTTGATGTTTTACGTGCTATTGATTCATTATCATTTATTGAAGCGCAAAAAGAACAAGTTTACCGTCAGTTAGATCAAACAACTCAACGTTTTAACGTAGGTTTAGTGGCTATTACTGACGTACAAAATGCGCGTGCAAATTATGATAGCGTACTGGCACAAGAAGTGGTTGGCCGTAACCAATTAGATAACGCATTAGAGAAACTACGCCAAGTCAGTGGTATTTATTACATTAATCTGGCATCACTCAATATCAGCCGTTTTTCAACAACATCACCAGACTCTATTGAGAAACTGTTAAAAGATGCCGAAGAACGTAACTTAAGTTTATTAAGTGCACGTTTAGGCCAAGATTTAGCGCGCGAAAATATTCGTTTAGCGCAATCTGGTCACTTACCAACCGTAGATTTAAATGCATCAACTGGCGTATCCAATAGCCATAGTCACGGTAGCGCATTACCTCCTGTAACGCCTAACACTAGTCGCAATAGTTACAGTGGTCAAAATAGTATTGGTCTGTCTGTTAGTATTCCTCTGTATACAGGTGGCAGAACAAGCTCACAAGTTGAACAAGCACAATATGGTTTTACGAGTGCAAGCGAACAATTAGAATCGGTTTATCGTTCTATTGTCCAAATCGCACGTTCTTCTTATAACAATATTTCTGCATCAATCAGTAGCATCAAAGCGTATCAACAAGTTGTTGTTTCTGCACAAAGTTCATTAGATGCAACTGAAGCGGGTTATCAAGTGGGTACTCGTACTATTGTTGATGTGTTAAATGCCACAACAACACTTTATGATGCAAAACAAAAATTATCCAACGCACGTTATGACTATTTAATTAACCAACTAAATATTGAATATGCACGTGGCACATTAAATGAAAATGACTTAATTCAGTTAAATAACACACTGGGTGCAGAAGTTTCTACTTCACCAGATAGTATTATTCGCTCGTTAACAAGCCCTGCTCTTAACGTTGCTCCGTGATCGTGAATTAAGAATTTAGCCACTTATAAAAAACCGCTTTCAGCAATAAACTGATAAGCGGTTTTTTTATGTTTATTCTTAACATTACAATATCATGTTATGGCTTAAATTAAGATCTCAACAATATCTATATTCTTGTATTAACAAATAGCTTAATCACAATTAGGTTAAAAAGAGAAGATTCATCTAATTTCATTATTCTTAACCTTATAAAGATCACAAATTTCTGGTTATCCCTGATGATTAGGCGTTTCTTATTTATTTTCTAGACTATTTAACCTATCCTAGCTTTTATTTTGAACGTGTTACCTTTTATGGATCTTACCAATATGCCAATGAAACGTACCAAATCGATTAATCGAGATGCTTTCCGTAAAGCATTCCGTCCTTATCGTCTGGCGCCTGTTGCAATCGCCATCACTGCTGTATTCGCGCTTTCAGGATGTGAAGAGAGCGATGAGACAGTTTCACTGTATATGAATGCACAAGAATGTGCTCAAGCGAATCCTTCACAAGCAGCACAGTGTGAAGACTCTTATCGTACTGCATTACAAGAGGCACAACGTACAGCACCTAAATACGCAACATTAGAAGATTGTGTAGCTGAATTCGGTGACGCTCAATGTACACAAACAGCATCGATTGATGGACAAGCTGTGAGTACTGAAAATGCCAATAATTTAAACCCAGACAGCTCACAAATGGCCCAAGCTAACTCCGGTGGTAGCTTCTTTATGCCATTAATGGCGGGTTATATGATGGGTCGCTTAATGGGGGGTGGCGCACCAGCACAACCACTGTTTAGTTCGCGTAATCCAACAAGCCCTGCAAACGGTAAATTTGTGGATGCGACAGGTCGTAACTATGGTCCTGCGGTTGGTGGGCGTCAAATGAACGTACCAAAAACAGCCATGACACCAAAACCATCAACAACCTCAACAATAACACGTGGTGGCTTTGGTAATACGGTTTCAAGACAAGCTGCAGCTCAACGTACCAATGCTACGAATAATAACCGTAGCTCAACCGGTTCATCTTCTTATCGTTCAGGTGGTTAATTAAAACCATGAAACGCGAAAATATCATTGAACGCCCGGATTGGCGTGAAAAAGCAACTGAATTTGGCTTTAACTTTCATACAATGTATGGCGAGCCTTATTGGTCTGAAGATGCTTATTATCAATTCTCAATGGAAGAGGTTGAAACGTTAGAAGAAACGACAGAAGAGCTGCATCAGATGTGTTTACAAGTCGCTGATAAAGTGGCTAATAGCGAAGAGTTGCTGACTCGTTTTCAAATCCCTCGTCACTGTTGGGATTTTGTACGTGATTCATGGAAATCGTCTCAACCTTCGCTCTATTCACGTCTTGATTTAGCGTATGACGGTAAAAGTCCGGCAAAACTGTTAGAAAATAATGCAGACACACCAACTTCATTGTATGAATCTGCTTTTTTTCAATGGATCTGGCTTGAAGATCAAGTCAATGCAGGTCGTTTACCGCAAAATGCCGATCAATTTAATAGCATACAAGAAAAGTTGATTGATCGTTTTGCAGAGCTTCGTGATCAATACGGAATGCGTTATCTGCATATGTCTTGTTGCCAAGATACGCAAGAAGATCGTGGTACCGTTCAATACTTACAAGATTGTGCTGAAGAAGCAGAGGTCACAACTGACTTTGTCTTTATTGAAGATCTAGGTTTAGGTGAACGTGGTGAATTAACTGATCTGCAAGATCAGATAATCAGCAACATGTTTAAGCTTTACCCTTGGGAATTTATGTTCCGCGAAGACTTCTCAACTAAACTGGCTGATGCGGGTATTCGTTGGTTAGAGCCTTCTTGGAAGAGCATTATCTCAAATAAAGCATTATTACCCATGCTTTGGGAAATGTTCCCTAATCACCCCAATCTGCTACCTGCTTATTTTTATGAGGGTAAAGCGCCTGATTCATTATCACGTTATGTTATCAAGCCACTGTTTTCACGCGAAGGTGCAAATATTCGCATTGTTGAAAACGGCAAAGATATTGCTGTCGCAGATGGTCCTTACGGTGAAGAAGGCTTTATTGTTCAGGATTTCCACCCACTGCCAAAATTTGGCGATAGCTATACATTAATTGGTAGCTGGCTGGTTAACGACCAATCTGCAGGTATTTGCATCAGAGAAGATAGAGAGCTTATCACGCAAGATCTTTCACGCTTCTATCCACATATTATTTTAGATTAATAGAAATCTTAAAATTATATTGAGCACCTTATTGCTGATAAGCAGTAAGGTGTTTTTTATTCAAAATAGGTTTCGTTATTAGTAAAAAAGGCTAAATCCCATAAAATGAATTTAGCCTTTTACTTATATCAATAGGTTTTATTGGATGGTTTTATCCAATTTGAAACGTCATCATACTTAATGATTTATTCACAATATCATTATTCAACACTGTTACCTTTTCACCCGCTTGTTTTAAACCTAATAGATACAAAGCAGGCAAAAAATGATCGGGAGTAGGATGTGACAATCGCCCTTCTTCTGTTGATAAAATCGTAAATAACGCTTCTGGTACCTTATCGCTTTGTAAACTATTTTCGACTGCCTCATTAAAAGCCAATGCCCAAGGATAAGGCATTGCGTCGCTGTTTTGCCAATCCATCATTCTTAAATTATGAACGATATTACCGCTACCAATAATTAAGACACCTTCTTTACGCAATTCAACCAGCTTTTGCCCTAATTCATAATGCCATTGTGCCGATTGACGTGCATCAATGCTTAATTGAACAACTGGAATATTTGCGTTGGGATACATTTTTTCAAGTATTCCCCAACTTCCATGATCTAATCCCCATTGATCCATATCGAGTTTTAATTTAATCGGATCAATCAGATCTTCAATTAGTGCGGCTAAACCTATCGAGCCTCGCGCTGGATATTCTATTGCATACAATTCTGGTGGAAATCCATAAAAATCATGAATTGTCTTTGGTTGCGACATTGCCGTTACATACGTTCCATCAGTATACCAATGGGCTGAAATCACTAAAATCGCTTTAGGTTGAGGAAGCGTTTCCCCTAATTCTGACCAGAGGCGAGTATATGTATTATCTTCTAATACATTCATTGGACTACCATGCCCAATAAACAGTGCTGGCATCATTTTTGTTTCCATAACCACCTCTATGGCAAGTGTTCTTATCGTATAAGCATACTGCCTTATTACTTGAAATATAGTCAAAGAAGTATGAAATAGTTATTCAAAAAATATGAAAAAAGCCACCTAAGTTTCCTTAAGTGGCTTAAATAAGTGTGTGTGTGTTTTCAGTGTCGGTTATAACATGTTAATTTCAGCCAGCTTTTTTCTCCTTACGAAGACGATAAGCCACTAAATCTTCAATAGTTAACACTGGCATATTGTGCTTTTTAGCAAAAGTAATCACTTCTGGTGCTCTTGCCATTGTGCCATCGTCATTGGTTAATTCACATAACACTGCAACAGGTTTAAAACCAGCTAAAGTTGCTAAATCAATTGATGCTTCTGTGTGTCCGCCACGCGTTAACACACCACCAGGTTGAGCACGTAATGGGAATACATGACCTGGGCGATTTAAATCACTTGGTTTTGCATTGTCAGCGGCGGCTGCACGTACTGTGGTTAAACGATCAGATGCTGAAACACCTGTTGTTACGCCTTGTGCTGCTTCAATCGTTACTGTAAATGCCGTATGAAAATGACTGGTGTTATTCTCCACCATCATAGGCAAATCAAGTTGTTGACGACGTTCTTCTGTAATGCATAAACAAACAATACCACTACCATGACGAATAGACATCGCCATTTGTTCTGTAGTCATTGTTTCTGCGGCGAAAACCATATCGCCTTCATTTTCGCGATTCTCGTCGTCGAGCACCATCACGCCTTTACCCGCACGAAGGGCTTCTAGAGCAAGTTCAACACGCTCAAATGGATTACCGAATTCGGAAAGTAGCGTCTGATTCATGGTAAAAAAACCTCAATAATTAATGAAAGTTACCAGAATCAGGGCAGTCTTAGGAGTGGATCTCTGCTTAATAAAAACACAAGCAGAAACAACAGGAATGGATACAATGATCCTACTGATGCTATTTTATTCTCTCCCATCCAGACTTTAACTGTCGGCTCCAGAATTACACTGGATCTGCTGACCTTTGCATTACAATAGCAACACAAAGCGCTCGCGGGCTTTACCTATGTATTCAGGTATCTACCGCCGGTGGGGACTTTCACCCCGCCCTGAGATTAACGGTGAAACTATACGCTTTAAAATTATAAGAGGCAATCATCAATCGACGACAATCTTTGTTTCATCACATAATCATTTTATGACATACGGTTATTTAACGATTTATAATAAAAAGTAACAATAATCTTGATATCTAGTTTTATTCCCTCAGTCCTCATATTACACTTAACCTCAGCTTTCTATTTTATTTGTGAGGATTTCCCATGTTGGACCCGAAAAAACTTGAACAAGTCGCGCGCCAAATCCAAAACGTACTGCCACAAGGCGTTAAAGATTTTGGTGATGATATTGATAAAAAAATCCGCACTGTTCTGCAATCTCAATTAAACAAATTGGATTTAGTCAATCGCGAAGAGTTTGATGTACAAACTCAAGTCTTATTACGCACTCGTGAAAAACTTAATCGTTTAGAACAACGTTTAAATGAGCTAGAAGCGAGTCTGCAGGCAAAACCTCAAGCTGAAGTTGCCCAAGTTGAAGAGGTTGAAATTGTGGTAGAAACTCCAGCAGAAAATAAAGCTTAGCCAATGACTTTATTGCTTATTTAAGCCATAAAGCAAAAACCCTGTATCTCATAAAGACACAGGGTTATTTTTTATCTACTAAATATCGTTATTAACAACTATTTTAATTCTGGCCAATAGTCTTTATTCGCTTCAATTAAATCATCTAAAATTGCTTTTGCAACAGTCGCACTAGGTACTGTTTTAGACATTGTAATCGCCTGCCAAAGTTTCAAATAAGATTTTTCAATCCATGCTTCTACTACTAATTTTTCAACTGCAACTTGTTGGCTCATCATCCCTTTTTGGAATAATGGAATTTTACCCATGACTAAAGGCTCTGGCCCATGGCTTCCGACAATACAAGGGATCTCCACCATTGCTTCAGGATCAAAGTTAATAATTGAACCGTTATTAGGAACGATCAGCAACATTCTTTCTTGAGTATTAAACGCGATAGCCGTTGCAAGATCGACAATATAAGAGGCATGTTCATCTATTTCAATATGACCTGCTGATGATTTACCAGCGGCTGTAATGGCTCGACAAGCGCTAAATACATTCTTTTCTCTGTGCTCCATCACTTCATTCGCACGAGTATGATGAGGATCAGAATGCGCAACGACATAATCTGGGAATAGATAATACTTCAAGTAAGTGTTTGGCATCGTTGATGGATCTAACGCCCACACATCTTTTGCTTTACCGAATGTATCATTCCAACTTGCTTCAACCGGCTCACCTGCTACTTTTGGAATATATCCATGTTCGGCAACATGTTTACGAATAACCGGCAGTAAATCATTACCTTGCAAATCTTCGACCTGAGTCCACCAACCAAAGTGATTTAAACCGTAGTAACGGACTCGCATCTCTTTGCGTGATTTTAATCCTGCAATTTGTGCCATACGTGATTCAATGCCAATTGGCATATCACAAATATTTAAGATCTTCGCATTAGGTTTTAAACGGCGAGTAGCTTCAGCGACAATTGCTGCTGGGTTAGAATAATTTAGCATCCATGCATTTGGTGAATATTTTTCCATATATTCAACCAATTCCAATACTCCACCAATAGAGCGCATACCATAAGCGATACCACCAGGCCCACAGGTTTCTTGTCCTAATACGCCATGGCGTAAAGGAATTTTTTCATCTTTTTCACGCATTGGATATTTACCAACACGAATATGAGCCATAACAAAATCAACATCCGTGAAAGCAGTTTTAGGATCTGTGGTATAGCAAAATTCAATTTCAGGTGCTTTTTCAGTAAGAATTATTTCACAAGCTTTAGCAATGGTTTCTTGCCGCTCGGCATCATTGTCATAAAATTTGATGGCTCTTAATGGAAAACGTTTTAAATTTTCCAGTAGCATCAAAATAATACCGGGTGTAAATGTACTACCGCCACCTGCAATTACGACTGAGAACTTCTTCATTATATAGCCTCCGACAAGGTGATATTTTGTGTATCTTCTTTCATAAGTTGTTCAATTTTGTCTCTCACTTGAGAAACGTGTAGCCCGATAATGATTTGTAATGCATGACCTTTACGCACCACACCATGTACACCGAGCCCTTTAAAATAGGCATCCGTTTCAACTATCTCGTTATCTATCACTTCAATACGTAAACGTGTTGCACAGTTATTTAAAGATTTGATATTTTTACTTCCCCCTAGGCCTTCAAGAATGCCTTTAGGAAGGGCGAGTTTGCGGTCTTCTTTTTCTGTTTTTGAACTATCTGAAGTTTGTGACTTTTTATTTTTATAATCTTGTTTGCTATAAAGCTTGATCTCTTCATCATCTTCTTCACGACCTGGTGTTTTTAAATTAAGTTTGATAATTAATGTTCTAAACACCACAAACCAAATCATTGTAAAAATAAGGCCTATGACTATTTGTGTAATAATCATCCCGTAATGGTTATGGAACATAGGGATCCAATTCATAGGCAGGAAATTATCGATGATCCCCCCACCCATATTTCCGACAACACCAAAGTGATAAAGCGTTGTCGCTAATGTGGCGGCTAACACGGCATGAATGGCAAACAATAACGGAGAGATAAATAAGAATGTAAACTCTAACGGTTCTGTTATTCCCACAAATACCGCGGTCAATGCAGAGGGTATAAGTAAACCTGCAATTTTGGCTCTATTTTTAGGTGCAGCAGTAAAATAAAGAGCAAGTGCTATACCAATAGAACCAAAGACTTTGCTGTTGCCATGTAAAGCAAAGCCACCTTCAGGAAATAACTCTTTTAAAGATTGGGTGCTTTGACTGAAATATTGCATATTTTGAGCCCAATCAACTTGAATACCATGTTCAGTGACAGCGGGACCAAAAATAAAAGGACCATAAATAAAGTGATGCAAGCCAGTAGGAATTAAAATACGTTCAAGAAAGGTATATATCCAAACACCTAAAGAGCCAGATTCAACCATAAATACTTGCAAAGATTGAATACCAATTTGCACTTTAGGCCAGAAAAATAATGTTATCCACGCTAAAGGTAACATCACAAAAAAACTAATTAATACAACATAAGATGTTCCTTGAAATATACCTAAAAAGACAGGAAGTTGTTTATCGAAATAACGATTATGAATACCGGTAACTATACCCGCAATAATAATTGCTCCAATAATACTGGTATCTAATGTTTTAATTCCAGCTATCATTGTTAAGCCACTATTTCCGCCGATTTCATTTGTAAAATCTACGCCGAAATAACTGCCCCAAACTATTCCCATTGCATTAATAAAATAATTCCAAGTGAGAAAACTTACCATTACAGCAAGACAAGCTCTTGCTTGTGCAGTTTTAGCTAAACCAATTGGTAAGCCAATTGCAAAAATAAGAGGCATATTACGAAAAACAGTCCATCCCCCTTCTTCAATAATATGAACAATTTGGGAAAATAAACTATCGGGTCTTAATAAATCTTCACTAATAAATAATGGATTCTGTAATAGAATTGCAATGCCTACAACAATACCTGCAAATGGAAATAGCAGGACAGGAGTAAACATGGCTCCACCAAATCGTTGTATTTGACTGAGCATAAAAATATCCTCTTATTTACTGCTACTGAAACGATATGCTATTTAATTCATTTTTTTTCTGTAAATTCAGATTAGATTCTTTTCTCTTTATTCTCTCATCTGAAATGAGTTATTCGTGATCTGATTCATACTAATCTTTCAGTCAAAGTGATCTCATTTTTAGTCAAAAGGCAGATCACTTTTTATTTTTTGATAACGTTCACATTTTAGAGTTATAAATGATTTTCTTATATATCAAAAAATTATATTCAGATAGATTAAATAAAAAGAGCCGATTTTAAGAGTGAAAAGAGGTATAAAAGTGATCTACAAAGACATTGCAAAAAGCCTAAGAATTCAAATAAATTCGGCTGGATACCAAATTGGTGACCCTTTACCAGCAGAAAAATCATTAGCACAACAATACAACGTATCGAGAATGACAATACGTAAAGCGGTGGATTTATTAGTGACCGCAGGATTATTAGAACGAAAACATGGCTCTGGTACTTATATTAAAGAAAAAGCTGTTCATCATGAAAATGCTAGCCTAAAAGGCTTTGTCGAATTAATGGCAAATACAGGCCACAATGTAAGAAGTGAAGTGATAGAATTTAGCGTTATTCCCTGTCCTTTATCTATCGCCAGTAAACTACGAATTAATTCAAATGAACGTATTTTTTATTCAAGGAGAATACGTTACGTTGATAATAAACCACTTATTGTTGAAGATAGTTATATGCCTGTTAAATATTTTCGTAATTTAACCTTAACCCATTTAGAAGGTTCTAAATTTGATTTTATTGAAAATATTTGCCAAATAAAAATAGCGGGAAGTTACGAGACATTTCACCCTATAATACCAGACAACAATATTTGTCAATTATTAAAAATAGAGAATAACATTCCAATATTAAGACTCAGCACATTATCATACAGCACCAATGGTGATTATATAAATTATTCAATAATGTATAGAAATACCCAAGATTATATTGTTGAGTATCATTTAAAACGAGAGCAATAGTTATTAATAATAAATAATCGCTATAGCAAAAAAGCACCCCGTAGAGTGCTTTTTAAACTGAATAAAAGAGCTTAATTATTTCTTTTTAATCGCATTAATAATATTTGTTGTAGAAATGCCATCTTCAAAGTTCAGCACTTTTACTTCACCGCCTGCTGCCCAAACTTCTTTACTACCCGCGATATCTTCAGGTTTATAATCACCACCTTTAACTAAGATATCCGGTAAGACAGAAGCGATTAAACGCTGTGGTGTATCTTCTTCAAATGCAACAACCCAGTCTACTGCGCCTAAAGCGCCAAGCACTGTCATACGTTGCTCTAATGGATTAACAGGACGAGTTTCACCTTTTAAACGCTTTGTTGAAGCATCGCTATTTACAGCAACAATCAAACGATCACCTAATTTTCGTGCATTGGCTAAATAACTAACATGGCCTGCGTGAAGAATATCAAAACATCCATTAGTCATCACAATACGCTCACCGCGCTGACGTGCTAATTCAACTGCTTGTTTTAATTGTTCTTCTTCCATTATACCAAAACCGTTGTCAGCACGACCACGAATGGCGTTTTCCAGTTCAATAGGTGATACTGTCGATGTTCCTAATTTACCGACAACAACACCCGCTGCTGCATTAGCCAGGAAACAAGCTTCACTTAAAGGTTTGCCAGCAGCTAAAGAGGTGGCTAATACACCAATTACCGTATCACCAGCCCCAGTAACATCATAGACTTCTTGTGCTTGGGTTGGTAAATGCAATGGCGCTTCATTTGCACGAAGTAAGCTCATTCCACGTTCTGAACGAGTGATCAGCAACGCTTCAAGATCTAAATCTCGAACTAATTGAGTCCCTTTTTCCACCAGCTCATCATCGGTTTTACATACCCCAACGACTTGTTCAAATTCAGACATATTTGGCGTTAATAGCGTCGCACCACGATAGCGTTCAAAATCAGATCCCTTAGGATCAATTAATACAGGTACACCCGCTTTTTTTGCCAGTTGGATCATCTCTTGAACATGAGAAAGTGCGCCTTTCGCGTAATCTGATAAAATCAGAGCGCCAATAGAAGGCAACGCTTGTTGAATTCGTTCATAGATAGGTTGAGGATCAACGTTGCTAAACCCTTCTTCAAAATCAAGACGAATTAATTGCTGATTACGAGAAAGAACACGTAATTTTGTGATCGTTGGGTGTGTCGCAACAGAGACAAAATCACAACGCACATTGACCTGATTTAATGTATTACTCAATGCTTTTGCGGCTTCATCAATACCTGTTAAACCCACTAAACGCGAATTAGCACCAAGAGACGCAATATTCATCGCAACGTTTGCGGCACCGCCTGGTCGCTCTTCTGTGGTATCGACTTTAACCACTGGCACTGGGGCTTCTGGTGAAATTCGACTTGTTGGGCCATACCAATAGCGGTCTAACATGACGTCACCGACAACCAACACATTGGCCTTATTAAAATCCGGCAGCGTTACTTTCATCCCATACTCCACATTTATTTTCAAAATAAGCCGAAATAATACCATAACTTGTTAGGCAAAAAGAGATACACATAAAGACTTCATGCCAACAAACCATTACTCTTGTTCACCAAGCCACTTCAGTTTGCTTTTTAATACACACTCTCGCTCTGCGATAAAACAATGATTATCCACAATGGCAGGTAATGCTTGTAACGCCAGATGATGTAATTCATTACGCAAAGTGACATAAGCATGTGTTAAAGCGAGAGCTTCATCTTCATCCATTACTTGATGCTTTGCCATTAACTCAAAAATACGCACATTATCAGACCAACGAGTTAAAGCAGGGTATTGATGAGAAAAACGCAATACTAAATATTGCGCGATAAATTCAATATCAGTAATACCACCAGATGAGTTTTTTAAATCAAACTTGTCTGCTTGTGTTGGTGCAAGATGTTGTACCATTTTTTTACGCATATCGCGGACTTCATTTTGTAACACATCAGCATCCCGAGAGAGGCACAATGTTTCATGACGAATACGTGAAAACATCTGTTGTAGTTGCTCGTCACCGTAAATCATTCTGGCACGAATTAAGGCTTGATGTTCCCATGTCCAAGCTTCATTTTTCTGATATTCATCGAAAGCTTGGATCGTACTTACTAACATTCCTGATTCACCCGAAGGGCGTAAACGCGCATCGACTTCATACAATACGCCAGAGGAGGTTCGGGTACTAAATAAATGGATAATACGCTGTGCTAAACGAAGATAAAATTGGCGGGCATCAATCTGTTTTGCTCCAGTTGTCATGATATTCATTGGACAATCTAATAAAAAAACCAAGTCCAAATCTGAGCTATAGCCTAATTCCCATCCCCCCAATTTGCCGTATCCAATCACCGCAAAGCCCAATCCATCACGATGAGATAAATGTTCAGGCTCACCATAACGTTTCACCATATATGACCAAGCTTGATGCACAACCGCATGAATAATAGCTTCAGCTAAATAGGTTAAATGATCGCTAACTTTCATCACGGGTAATACACCTGTGATATCTTCCGCAGCAATACGCAACAGTTGGGCTTGCTTAAATTGGCGCAGTGCTTCTAGTCGTTGTTCTTCATCTTCTTCTGGTACACGTAATAAATATTGACGTAATTCATCACGATAGGCATCTAAAGGTAGTGGCTGATAGAGTGAATTAGGATCAAGTAATTCATCTAACAATAAAGGATGAAGCGCTAATTGTTCTGCGATCATCGGAGATGCTGCACATAATCGAATAACGTGTGTTAAAACTTCATCAGACTCTTGCATCAACTCTAAATATGTCGTGCGACTGACAATGCTTAATAGTAATGGAGTGATCCGTTTTAACGTGACTAATGTTTGAGGTTGCTGGCAAATTTTAGCCAATAGTTTTGGCATTAAGGCGTCAAGAACATCGCGTCCTCTCGGCCCAATAGTTCGCTTGCCAATATCTTGGCGAAAAATCTGCAACGTCTGATTTATAGCCTCAAGCGCTTCAATGGTTAATGTTTCATGAAATAATGACGACGTTTCAGGTAAGCGTCCAAGTAACCAAAGACGTTTAAATTCAGAGATATCATCTTCATCATCGTTTTCGTCTTCTTCACCAATTAATTGCGTGAAAATCACGGAAACAGCCCGCATCTTGTGGTTAATCTCTTGATAAAGCGTATCCCAATGATCAAATCCCATTGCGAAAGTTAACCGTGCTTTATCTTCTTCACTTTCAGGTAAAGTTTGGGTTTGTTGATCGCCAATAGATTGCAGTAAATTTTCTAATCGACGGAGGAAAAGATAACTATCAGACAATTGGGCGGTTTCTTGTGACGTTAACAGTTCAAGTTTGGTGATAACATTAAGCACTGTTAATAATGAATTGTTTTGTAACTCAGGCTCCCTTCCTCCACGAATTAACTGGAAAACCTGAGTAATAAATTCGATTTCACGAATACCACCAGAGCCTAATTTTATATTATCAATCATGCCACGACGACGAACTTCACGACTTATCATGGATTTCATATTTCTAAGTGATTGAATAACACTAAAATCAATATAACGACGATAAACGAAAGGACGCAACATTTGCCGTAAAACTTGGCAATATTCTCTCTTTTCTGCACCTAAAACACGCGCTTTGATCATTGCATAGCGCTCCCAGTCTCGCCCTTGCTCTTGGTAATAATCTTCCAGCGCCGCAAAGCTCATCACCAAAGGCCCACTTTCACCAAAAGGGCGTAATCGCATATCAACACGATAGACAAAACCATCAATGGTATGCTGATCCAGCGCTTTAATAAGCTTTTGACCTAAGCGAGTAAAAAACTGTGCGTTATCTAATTCTCGACGTCCACCTTGCGTAAATCCATTTTCAGGATAGGCAAAAATTAAGTCGATATCAGAAGAAAAATTAAGTTCAAATCCACCTAATTTCCCCATTCCTAAAATCAATAATGGCTGAGGTTTACCTTCACTATCACAAGGCGTCCCCCATTGTTGGCAACATTGCTGATAAAGCGTATCTCTCGCGACACAAATTAATGTTTCAGCCAATACACTCAAATGTTTTAGCACACAAGGAATATCGCCTAATTGAAAAAATTGTAACCATGCAATTCGCACTAATTGTTGATGACGAAATTGGCGTAAGATCCGCATCACATCATCTTCATTATCAATATTGGCTAATTTTGCCGTTAATTGAGATTCATAACTCTGCCATTCGACACAAGTTGGTGGATTTTGCCTGATATCAGTCAACCATTGAGGATTAACCCGAAAATGCTCGGTTGCAAAGGGACTAAATGCAAGAAATTGTTGTTCTTGTTCACTAAAAGGTGCCAGCGCATTAAGTTGAGAAGAAAAACCACACTGTGCTTTATCCCACAATGATTGAAGTACACTGATAACAGACATAAATAGATTCTCACGTTGTCAGGAAATTAAGCAATAGACAGTAACCACGACGTAGAAGATAACTTAAAGTTCAACCATAAAACATGATAATAGTTGGTTGCAGTTGTAAATGTTAACGGTGAAATTGCATTGAGTGACTGTTGCATAAATTCAGGCAGATCTGACTGTTTTTTGCACCAATCTGAAAATAATGCCAACATCGCTGGCATAGTTATTGTCGGAGGTGTTGGATTAGCAAAAATAGCTTCTTCTAATGCCTGTATTGCACTTAACCATTTTGTCAGTTGTTGTGCCGTAGTATCACTAGGAGAAAGATTTACGACACTCAACGATAACGCAGGCTTATCTTTTGCCAGATAATAACCTCGAGCCGCTTTACTGCGAGAGGCAAGACGTAATCCGCCTTTTTCACCTAAATACGTCGCTAATGCAATAACGTCTGACACCTTACCTTTTTTAAGTTCTAGCTCAAACTCTTCGATGGGTAATTCATATTGCTCAGTACGAATAGCACCTTGATCTAAGACCACTTCTATTTGACTGTCTTGATACTCAACAAGCCAGATTTCACGATAAAAATCGGTATGAAATAACACATTAAGCTGGGATTCTAATAAAGTGAGATCCGTTTTTTCTGGCCAGATTTCCGCAGGAAAGCGAGCCAAATCTAATTTAGGTTGTATTAATTCAACGTTATATTCTGGACGTTGATGCAAACCTGCAACAACTTTACCCGCTGTTTTAATTGTCATTTCATAACGTTCATCAACACCACGAATACGCAACCCCATATCCCAACGACGAATTTGATTATCTGTCGTCTCAAAGTAAAGATTAGTCAGCTTTTTGGGGGCAGCGTGCTGATGTGGTAGAGTCAGAATGCGCTGAATAATGTGAGGAATAGCGGCAGGTATGGCACTCATTTTGAGTTCGGTTTCTAATTGGCTCATTCTATTTCCCTTAAGTAAATCAATTGATTAGTAAAATATTTAACGCATTTTCATTTAGCAAGTGATAGCCTAATAACAATAATGAATAAAAGGCAGATTATCCCTATATTCTACCAGTTAAGAGTGTTCTCATTCTGGTTTACTATTTGCTTACGCAAACTTTACTCTTTAGTATCAGTAAAAATATTCTCTTGTATAGATAAAAAAGTTGAAAACATAATGCGAAAATTACCCTTACTTTTTCTTTCCTTACTTGGCTTAGGTGTTTCTCTGAGCTCACACGCAGAAACTCGCTATGTTTCCGATGAATTATCCACTTATGTACACAGTGGACCTGGAAATCAGTATCGAATTGTTGGCTCTTTAAATTCGGGCTCAACCGTGACTGTACTTTCTCGTAATGCAGCAACGGGTTATGTACAGGTTAAAGATGATAAAGATCGTACCGTTTGGTTACCAGAAAACCAACTCAGCACACAGCCAAGTATGCGTACTCGCATCCCTGCTATGGAAAAAGAGATCCAAACACTGCGTGATAAACTGGCAAATATCGACCAAAGCTGGAACCAACGCACCATTGATATGCAAAATAAAGTTTCAAACAGCGATGACATCATCAATGGTTTGAAAAAAGAAAATGAGCAAATGAGAACAAAGCTCGCTGTCGCAGAGAAAAAACTCGATTTTGCTAATCAACAGTTAGATGACCGACAACGTGACATCATTTTACAGTGGTTTATGTATGGTGGTGGTGTTGCTGGTGCAGGTCTTATTTTTGGTCTGATCCTTCCGCATATCATTCCTCGTCGTCGTAAACGCAACGATCGTTGGATGAACTAATATTCAGCCAAAAGGAATCATGATCCCGTGAATATATACCTTGTTGGTGGCGCTGTGCGTGATCAATTATTACAGATACCTGTAAAAGACAGAGATTGGGTTGTTGTTGGCGCAACACCCGAAGAACTGTTACAACAAGGCTATCAACAAGTCGGCAAAGATTTTCCTGTTTTTCTTCATCCTGATACACATGAAGAATATGCACTTGCACGTACGGAACGAAAATCTGGATCAGGTTACACGGGATTTACTTGTTATGCCGCTCCTGATGTCACATTAGAAGACGATCTTGCACGTCGCGATCTCACTATAAATGCCATAGCGTATTCTGCAAATGGTGAATACATTGACCCTTACCAAGGTATAGATGACATCAATGCACGATTGCTTCGCCACGTCTCCGATGCCTTTTCAGAAGATCCTTTAAGAGTTTTGCGGGTTGCACGTTTTGCGGCTCGATTTGCGCCTTTAGGTTTTATCGTAGCACCAGAAACACTGCAATTAATGAAGACAATGGCACAAAGTGGCGAACTAAATGCACTAACGGCAGAACGCGTTTGGAAAGAGACTGAAAAAGCCCTTGAGAGCCATGCCCCTCAGGTTTACTTTGAAGTTTTACGCCAGTGCGGTGCTTTAAAAGTTCTTTTCCCCGAAATTGATGCCTTATTTGGCGTACCAGCTCCTGAAAAATGGCACCCAGAAATCGATACGGGTATTCATGCCATGATGGTACTGAATATCGCCAGTCAATTAACAGACGATATTGCGGTACGCTTTAGTGCCTTATGTCATGATCTAGGAAAAGGATTAACGCCTCCTGAAAATTGGCCTCATCATCACGGTCATGGCCCTGCTGGTGTACCTTTAGTTGAAGCATTGTGTCAACGATATCGTATTCCAAATCACATTCGTGATTTGGCTCGTTTAACAGCAAAATTTCACGATCATATCCATCGTATCGATAGAATGCGCCCTTCTAAAATTATCCGCTTATTTGATGCTATTGATGCATGGCGAAAGCCTGAACGTGTTGAACAATTAGCTATGGTCAGTGAAGCGGATGCTAGAGGACGTCTCGGGTTAGAAAACCTACCTTATCCACAACACGCATTTTTTTGCCAAGCTTTCGCCGTTGCAAATAATGTGGATATTAAGCCAATCATTGAAAGTGGATTAAAAGGAAGTGCAATACGAGATGCGCTAACCAAGCAACGAGAAGTTGCGATTATTAAATGGAAATCGCAACTTAATCGAGAAAGTGAGTAATTAAGCTTTACGCTCAATAATCACCCCTACATTTGTGGCTTGTGCAATAGCTCCCGGTTTCGCTAATTTAATTTTTACTCTTGGTACAGCAAATTGCGTTATCAATAGCTGTGCCACTTCTTCAGCTACTCGTTCAACTAATTCAAAACGTCGACTCTCGACATAATCAATGATTGCATTGCTCACACTGGCATAATCTAAACAATGAACAACATCATCAGTTTGGGATGCGCGTTTGTTATCCCATTCCATTTCGATATCGAACACTAATTTTTGTTTTATGGTTTTTTCCCAATCATAAACACCGATTGTAGTTATTACTGATAATTGCTCAATAAATACGATATCCATCACGTCATCTCTTATTTTTTCTGTTCATCGGATACCACTTCCGATGAAATATGCGTATTATCCATACATGCCTAACGAACTTACA
This sequence comes from Proteus sp. G2673, assembly GCF_009915125.1. NCBI lineage: Bacteria > Pseudomonadati > Pseudomonadota > Gammaproteobacteria > Enterobacterales > Morganellaceae > Proteus > Proteus sp. G2673. Next base: position 120,658 of record NZ_JAABLT010000010.1, on the reverse strand, counting down.
TAAACATTGGAGAATACAAATGAGTGCTAACGCACTTGGAATGATCATCTTCGCCTACTTGTGCGGCTCAATCTCCAGCGCGATATTGATTTGCCGACTGGCAAGATTACCTGATCCAAGAAAATTTGGCTCTGGCAATCCCGGAGCGACCAACGTCCTACGTATTGGTGGAAAAGTAGCCGCAGCAGCCGTTCTTATCTGTGACGTCCTAAAAGGGATGATCCCTGTTTGGCTCGCCTATTACTTAAATGTGCCTCCTTTTTACCTCGGCATTGTCGCCATTGCCGCATGTCTTGGGCATATCTACCCTGTTTTTTTCCACTTTAAAGGAGGAAAAGGGGTTGCAACCGCCTTTGGTGCCATTGCCGCAATTGGCTGGGATTTAAGTGGTCTTATCGCAGGAACGTGGTTACTCACCGTATTACTTAGTGGCTATTCATCACTTGGCGCGATTATCAGCGCATTACTCGCCCCTTTTTATGTTTGGTGGTTTAAACCAGAATTCACTTATCCCGTTGCGTTATTATCATGCCTTGTACTTTACCGCCATCATGACAATATTCAACGTTTATGGCGTGGGCAAGAGAGTCGGATTTGGCAAAAATTGAAGAAAAAAACGGAAAAAACAGAAAAAGAGATCATTCAAGAAGCAAAAGAACAAGAAAAAGAAGATTAATTACATTACGCTACGCTTCAAATAAACACCAAAAACAAAAAGCCACTTTTGAAAAAAAGTGGCTTTTTAACAAAGGAATAAAATCTAAATACTCAAATAAATTATTGCTTATCAAGCGCAGGTAATTCAGCTAAAGGCCAACGTGGTCTTACCGTCACACTTAATGGGCCTTCTGTACCACCTTTAAAACGGATCATACCTGCCAATGCAATCATTGCGCCATTATCTGTACAAAGCTCAGGGCGAGCATAAAAGACTTCTCCACCGATTTGCTTCATAACAGCTTCCATTTTTGCACGTAATGTACGGTTTGCACTCACTCCACCCGCCATGACTAAACGCTTAAAACCTGTCTGTTCTAAGGCTCGACGACATTTTATTGCTAACGTATCAACAACTGCATCTTCAAACGCGCGTGCGATATCCGCGCGCGTTTGGTCTGTATCATCATTTTGACGAATAGTATTAGCCGCAAAAGTTTTTAAACCTGAGAAACTAAAATCAAGTCCCGGCCTGTCTGTCATTGGACGAGGAAAAACAAAGCGGCCTTCTGTACCTTGTTGCGCCATTTTCGATAATACTGGACCACCAGGGTAATCTAATCCCAACAGTTTTGCCGTTTTATCAAAAGCCTCACCAGCAGCATCATCTATAGATTCACCCAATAAGGTGTATTCACCAATTCCTGTCACACTAATTAACTGTGTATGACCACCAGAAACCAGAAGTGCCACAAATGGAAACTCGGGGGTTTTTTCTTCAAGCATTGGTGCTAATAAATGGCCTTCCATATGATGAACAGGAATAGCAGGAACATCCCACGCAAACGCTAATGAACGCCCAATAGTTGCACCTACAAGTAATGCGCCTACAAGACCAGGTCCCGCAGTATAAGCAACCGCATCAATATCTTTTGCAGTCAGATTTGCTTCTTTAAGCGCGGCTTGAATAAGTGGCACTGTTTTACGGATATGATCTCGTGAAGCCAACTCAGGAACCACACCACCATAATCGGCGTGCAATTTAATTTGGCTATAAAGTTGATTTGCTAATAGACCGGCTTTATCATCGTAAATTGCGATACCGGTTTCATCGCAAGATGTTTCAATACCTAAAACTCGCATGACGCTTCCAAATTCTTCATCGCTGATCCGCGTAATAAGTCAATTGTATCATTATTTCGGTGATTTTATACGCCTTCACGACATCTTTTACATACCAGCATGTGACAAATTCCTTTTTCTGGTCTATAATTATCCACCTATTTTAAGTGATTTAAATGTGTGGTTAGCGACTTTCGCTTTTTGTGCTTATTAAAAAGACACAAAAGTGAGAGTTTGCGTTTCAATTTTGTGCATCTCTTTACAAAGTGCCCTGCTTTGAAGTAAAATTCCGCACCATTTTAAATGTCGGCTGGCTTAAATAATGCCAGCGCAAACCGATTTCTATTGAGGTGAGAGGCACATGCCGGTAATCAAAGTACGTGAAAACGAGCCATTTGACGTTGCTCTTCGTCGTTTCAAACGCTCTTGTGAAAAAGCAGGCGTATTAGCAGAAGTTCGTCGTCGTGAGTTTTATGAAAAACCAACGACTGAACGTAAACGTGCTAAAGCATCAGCAGTAAAACGTCACGCTAAAAAATTAGCTCGCGAAAACGCACGTCGTACTCGTCTGTACTAATATATTGCGGCTTATACCGCAACATATGCAGACACAGTAGTCGCAGTTAAAGGCCGTGCTTTCTTTCGAGAGCGCGGCTTATTCTCGTTCAACAACAGGCGTAAAAGGGCTTATGGCTGGACGAATTCCACGTTCATTTATCAATGATTTGCTAGCTCGAACCGATATCATCGATCTTATCGACGCTCGCGTGCCGTTAAAAAAACAAGGCAAAAATCATTCAGCGTGTTGTCCGTTTCATAATGAAAAAACGCCCTCTTTTACAGTAAATAGTGACAAACAGTTTTACCACTGTTTTGGTTGTGGCGCGCATGGCAATGCTATTGATTTTTTGATGAATTACGACAGGCTCGATTTTGTCGAAACCATTGAAGAGTTAGCAGCAATGCATGGGTTAGAAGTTCCTTATGAATCAGGAACAGGCAGTAGCCCTATTGAACGACATATAAGACAAAATCTCTATCAAGTGATGGAGAGATTGAATCAGTATTATAGTAACGCTCTCAATAAACCTGATGCACAGGAAGCAAGAAACTACCTTGCGCATCGTGGGCTTAGTGAAGAAATTATTACCCGTTTTTCTATTGGATTTGTGCCAACGGGTTGGGATAACGTCCTAAAACGTTTTGGTCAAGATGCCGATAATAGAGCCTTACTTCTTGAAGCGGGTATGGTAATCACTAACGATAATGGTCGCACTTATGATCGTTTTCGCCAACGCGTCATGTTTCCTATCCGAGATAGACGTGGCCGAGTTATTGCCTTTGGTGGGCGTGTTTTAGGTGATGATTTACCTAAATACTTAAACTCACCAGAAACAGAGATTTTCCATAAGGGCCGTCAACTTTACGGACTTTATGAAGCACAACAATCTAATAATAACGTCACAAAGCTATTAGTTGTTGAAGGTTATATGGATGTTGTGGCATTAGCACAGTTTGGTATTGATTATGCCGTTGCCTCATTAGGAACCTCCACCACAGCAGAACATATCCAGTTGCTTTTTCGAACAACGGATAACATTATTTGCTGCTATGATGGAGATAGAGCTGGACGTGATGCCGCATGGCGAGCATTAGAAACCGCCCTTCCTTTTTTAAATGATGGCCGCTCTTTACGTTTTATGTTTTTACCCGAAGGTGATGATCCCGATTCTCTGGTTCGTCGTGAAGGTAAAGAATCTTTTGAAAAACGTATGGAACAAGCACATTCATTATCAGAATTTTTATTTGATTCACTCGTTCCTCAAGTGGATCTGAGTACTCAAGAAGGCAATGGTAAGCTATATAGTTTAGCCAGACCATTAATAGATAAGATCCCAAGTGAAACTTTACGTCTATATTTATTAAGAGAGCTTGGAAGCTTAACGGGAAATCCCGATATTGAGCAGATGGATCGATTATTTGGCAGAACGCCGGTTAATCACGAGTTATCGTATCAACCGACAAAATTACGCACAACACCGATGCGTATATTGATTGCCCTATTGATACAAAACCCAGAATTCTCTAAATTAGTGCCCCCTCTCGAGGGATTAAGTACAGAAAAAATCGCAGGTTTATCGCTTTTTATTGAATTAGTTTCTGTTTGCCAAGCACAACCAGGCCTGAATACAGGACAGATTATCGAACTCTATAGAGAGAATAAATTCGGTAAACAGCTTGAAAAATTGGCAATGTGGAACGATATAGATATAGATGAGATTGCAGAAAAAACCTTTACAGACACGTTAGATCATATTTTTTTAACCGCAATGGACGAACGTTTAAACGCGCTTATTGCGAAAGAGAGAACAGAAGGTCTAACGCAAGATGAACGCGAAGAAGTCCAATTGATAATACAGGCACGCGTTAAAAAGTAAATACAAAATTAAGATTAAAAACACGGCTTAATTGCCGCTATCGGTAGGTACTAAAAACCTACATTTGCTACGCTGAGGGGATCGTAGCAATCGACAATGAAAATGCCCCTCCGTAGTTATTGTTGGCTAAACAGTTATCGCCGACCCGACACCAACCCAAATTACTTTGAAGTGTGGATACCGTCTTATGGAGCAAAACCCGCAGTCACAGCTGAAGCTACTTGTTACTAAAGGTAAGGAGCAAGGCTACCTGACCTATGCTGAGGTCAATGACCATCTGCCGGAAGATATCGTCGATTCAGATCAAATCGAAGACATCATCCAGATGATTAACGACATGGGCATTCAGGTTATGGAAGAAGCACCTGACGCCGATGATCTGATGCTGGCAGAAAATTCAAATGATACTGATGATGATGCTGCAGAAGCCGCAGCTCAGGTACTTTCTAGTGTAGAATCTGAGATTGGCCGTACAACCGACCCTGTGCGTATGTATATGCGTGAAATGGGGACAGTTGAACTGCTCACCCGGGAAGGTGAAATTGATATCGCAAAACGCATTGAAGATGGTATTAATCAAGTTCAATGTTCCGTTGCAGAATATCCTGAAGCAATTACTTATCTTCTTGAACAATATGATCGTGTTGAAGCAGGCGAAGCACGTCTTTCAGACTTAATTACTGCATTTATTGACCCTAATGCCGAAGAAGTGGCAGAAAGTGAAGATGTCAATTTAGGCAAAGAAGATGATGAAGTTGCCAATGACGCTGAAGACGAAGATGAAGATGAAGACGAAGATGGCGACAATGACAGCGATAGCGATGACGATAACAGCATCGATCCTGAATTAGCACGTCAGAAGTTTACTGAGCTTCGTGAGCAATACGAAAAAACTCGCCAAACTATCAAGGCGAAAGGTCGCAACCACAAAGATACAGAGCTTGAAATCTTATTGTTATCTGAAATTTTCAAACAGTTCCGTTTAGTACCGAAACAGTTTGATTATTTGGTTAACAATATGCGTGAAATGATGGACAGAGTTCGTACTCAAGAGCGTCACATCATGCGTCTTTGTGTTGATCAAGTTAAGATGCCTAAGAAAAACTTCATTACGCTGTTTACAGGTAACGAAACTAATGACACATGGTTTACTGCTGCTCGAGCAATGAATAAGCCTTGGTCTGAAAAGCTAGCAGGCATTGAAGAAGAAGTACAACGCAGCTTACAAAAACTGCAACAAATTGAAGTTGAAACTGGATTGACAATCGAACAGGTTAAAGATATTAACCGTCGCATGTCTATCGGTGAAGCAAAAGCACGTCGTGCGAAAAAAGAGATGGTCGAAGCGAACTTACGTCTCGTTATCTCTATCGCGAAAAAATATACCAACCGTGGCTTACAGTTCCTTGACCTAATTCAGGAAGGGAATATCGGTTTGATGAAAGCGGTTGATAAATTTGAATACCGTCGTGGTTATAAGTTCTCAACTTATGCAACATGGTGGATCCGTCAGGCAATTACTCGTTCAATCGCTGATCAGGCGCGTACAATCCGTATCCCTGTTCATATGATCGAAACGATTAATAAACTGAACCGTATCTCTCGTCAAATGTTGCAAGAGATGGGACGTGAGCCTTCACCAGAAGAGCTTGCAGAACGCATGTTAATGCCTGAAGACAAGATCCGTAAGGTACTAAAAATCGCTAAAGAACCTATCTCCATGGAAACCCCAATCGGTGACGATGAAGATTCACATTTAGGTGATTTTATCGAGGATACAACTCTCGAATTGCCACTGGATTCTGCGACATCAGAAAGCTTACGCTCAGCAACTCACGAAGTGTTAGCTGGCTTAACACTGCGTGAAGCGAAAGTCTTGCGTATGCGTTTTGGTATTGATATGAATACAGACCATACCTTGGAAGAAGTGGGTAAACAGTTTGATGTTACCCGTGAACGTATTCGTCAGATTGAAGCGAAGGCACTGCGTAAATTACGCCACCCAAGCCGTTCTGAAGTGTTACGTAGCTTCCTTGATGAGTAATCAACTTTCCTCTCAATAAAAGTTATAATGAACGCCTGTGATATCACAGGCGTTTTTTTATGAGGATTTAGAGACGATATCTACAATCTCTTTAAGCTACGATAGATTTCACCTACATATATTTATAAAAAATAGCCTTATTATTTATATTTTTGTATCTGTACGCATGCTTATTAATGATATCGTTACGCTATCTTATTGATATCATAGTTATTCTCTGTTTTATCTTTTTATTGTTTAAATTGAACATAAATTGCGCATACAGTCATTCAAAGGCTAGACCTAGTGCCAAATGGCACGTATAATCACACTCCATTAAGGCCCCTTAGCTCAGTTGGTTAGAGCAGGCGACTCATAATCGCTTGGTCACTGGTTCAAGTCCAGTAGGGGCCACCAAATTTTAGCTGTTAAATCAGCGCATTAAGCCACTTCTTAGCAAGTGGCTTTTTTGTTTTTATAGGTCAATGGCGACAAAATGGCGACAGAGTTTTTTAATAAAAAATATTTCACATGGTTTAAGTACAAAATATTTAATATATAAAAATACAAAAAATTTCAGTTTCAAAAATCTATAACTCACTGAAAAATAAATATTCTCTAAAATGCTCTCACGTAAAATATGGATCATCAACCCCACGTAAAGTATGAAATTTCTTTTACTATCAATGCGTTAATTTTTTATCGAGATCCTTTTTCTATCTCTCAAACTGAAATAACCTGAAATCTTTTACAATCATTTCAGTTTGACGCCGACGCAAAGAACCCAATACCTGCGCGCCCTCGCGATATGTTTTGTAAAAAATTCAAACTGAAATAATTTTTAGATCTAAATTGTGCAGGCGGGTGCGGATTAGTGCGTTTTACGTGGTGAATGATTTTATTTCGTGGGGATTATGCGCACTGTGTCGCATGCTATCAACGCGATCTATTTTGAGTTAATGCAGATGTATTATGAGAATTGAACGCCGTAGCGTGGCGTAGAAGTGGATATAATGACGGGCGTAAAAAAGCCCGCAAATGCGGGCAAGGATGGTAACGATTTTATCACCCAATGACAGGTGAATATTTCTGCTTAAGTCCTGTTGATTTAGTGCCTGTTTTGCTAATGGCTGATGCGTTTAACGGGTTGCCCGTGTTGTTATGAGTATGGCTTGCCGTGAGTGTGGCCAGCTCATTGACGACGTCTAACGTATCTAACATGCACTGCATCACATTCAATTGTTCATTACCTAAATAAACAACCGGTGCCATGATTTTTTGCATCGCGCCTGCAATACTCGAACGCACTGCCCCGATTTTTTCCTCCAGTTTCTGACCAACATCAACCGTCATATTTTTACCAACCGCCACAACCTTATTGGCTTGCGTTGCTTGGCTAAAATCGCCCTCTGCAATTTGCATAATGGCACCTGCCATTAACGTGCTGGTGCCAATGACTGTCGTTTTATCGGTAGCTTGTACGGTGGTTTCTCTGGTGATAACGGTGCGATTTTCTGTGTCGGTTTTAACTTCACGGTGCATCGACTCTTCAATAATTTTCTGGTCAGTTTGACGATGCCATGTGCCGTCCTGCGTAACCCGTTGTGATACCTCTTGGCGTTGCTGTTGCAGTTGTTCGCCTGGCTTGATGTCTGGCAAGGTATTGCCATGACTTAACACTTGGCGAATAAAGGGCTTATCTGCACGGCCATTTTCAAACGCAATTTCAACCATTGAACCCACAGGCGGATATTGAAACATTCCCGACTCATTGCCTGCCATGGGCAATGGTAACGGCACCGCGTGATAAACGGGTGCCACATCATTGCCGTCGGCATCAACCATTTGCACGTCAACGGCGTATTTCGGTCTAAAGGGGTCTGAAATATCCCCCGCGGTGGTGTTTTCGGTGGGTGCTTCAACACGGGCAAATTTCGGCAAGTGCAACCCTGCAGAAAGTTCGGGGTAAGCATTATCAATTTGTTGTTGTGCTATGGTGCGATTTTCGGCTCGTCCTGTAATCGCATCGGGGCTAATCCACGTTAACGTCATATTATCGTTATCAAGGGCAACACGCTCTAAGCGTTTATCGTTAACTTTCACACCAGGGCGCAAACTTTGCACCATCGGGATAGTCATTTGATTACCGGCACGTTGTTCAGAAGAAAACTGATTGTCTATTTCAATCTCTTTATCTTTCCAAAATGAATCATTCCAGCTTCCTACGAACACGTCACCGTCTGGCGTTTGATACCACACGTAATCGGGAATATTGAAGACTTTTCCCAGGCTATTTAATAATTGATACCCCGTGCCGTTATGGGTGTAGTGTGGGATTGGGGTATTCACATATTCAGCATCTGGTAACACAAAATGTAATCCGCTGTGCTCTTTTAGATAATCGGTGATCTGTTTTAAGGTGGGATGCTGAAAAGAGCATGGCCACATTCTGTCAAATACGCCAACCAATTCGCGCACGAACAATTTTTGAAAACCATTTTGTGACGGTTGCGAACGCTCCACATAGCCCGTGAAATACCGTAATAGTAAATCCGTGTAGCCAATATCAAGGCGCACCAATTTACCTGTGTAATCTGTGTCTGTTTTAGCGGTAATAAACCCACGGCCACATTGTGATAATTCCAGCACCATTTTCACGTCGACAAGGTGTGTTTCATCACCCGATAAATAAAGTCGATTAATCGGTTTCATCTTTTAATCTCCCAAAGCATCATTAACAGGCTTCAACACATTTTTCTCAAACCAGCTTAATTCCTGCTCTTGTTCTGGCGTTCCTTCGCCGTTAGCTTTCGGCTTATCACTCATGGCTTGTGTTTTAGCCTTAACTTGCCCTGCCGAACGACTCTCACGTTTTTCGGGTACCGATAAATGCTCACGTAGAGTAAAAGTAATTTGCCAAGCTTGCTTGCCGTCCATTTTTGAAGCATCGATGCCATTAGTGAATGTGCCCAGGCGAAAATTAATCGCGCTGGCCATACGGTTGGCCACACGATAGCGTTTTAGTAATCCATTTTCTTTGGCTTCCGCCAACGCAAATAAACGGGTTAGCGTTTTTTCTTCGGTGAAAGGGATCGTGCCCGTGATGCGTAGCTCTTTGGGTTTAATCCCCTGCTCACTGTTTACCGTGCTTGATGACTGCCCCGACTGGTCTTTGTCTTGATACATCATGGAGGGTGTAACCGTGAGATTTTTTAATAAAATCGCTTCACCGTCCAGAGCTAATGTAATGATTTGACTGACTTTCGGTGTGTTATTTTCGTTGAGTGGTGTCTGTGTCATGCATCATTCCTTTGATTGCATCAATATCGCCAGCAAACAATGTGGCCAAGGTGTAAACCGCATCTTGTTCGGGGATTTCTTTTTTCATTTTCTCCGCTAATTCTGCGCCGTTACCTTTTCCCTGGAACACCCAAACCGTGGTTGATTTTCCCAGTAAGCCCGCCAATGAATCAGCCATGCCTTGCAAGATATTTTTTCGACTTTCCGCAAATCCTTTTACGCTAGAAAGTAACCCCGCCACACTTGCCCCGCTTGAGGCTTCACTTTTTGCCTTTTCAATTAATCCCGCATTGATTACCGCACGGCTATTATTGGTTGATAATGTTTGTGGTTCTGGAATACCCGCTAACGTTTTAGCGGGTATCTGCATTTTGGTGATATTCAGGCTTTCGGCTGTTTTGGCCATACGTTCAACTTGGCTAAACACCGGCAAAGGCAATACGCCCGAAAAGGCTTGAATTGCATTGATAAACTCGTCATGAGTACGGGCGCAAATCATTGTCACCACAATATCAACCTCGCCCGCACCCTGAATTTTATTCGCAATATAATTAATCGCATTGGTGGGGCTTAAATAACTGCCTGTGGCGGTATTCTGTCCGACACCATAAATAAATGGGTGAACGGGCAGTAATGAACAGGTAACTCCCGTTAAATCGCCTGATAGTGAAAACTGCTTACGTTGCCATTTCATTATTTATTCCTCAATTAATATGCAACCCATACTTCAATAATCCCCCACGCTGAATCAACTTTTAATGCTTTATTTCCAGTTACTGTGAATCGAGTAAATTCATTATTAAACCCAATGTAAACAGGTGTATTTAAAAACGGCGGAATTAAATTACCGCCTATAAACCCTTTATCCACTCCTGAAAGTTTCGCATAAGCTATTTTCCCTCGAATATCTTCTTTTAATGTTATATTGATATTATGTCCCTTTATTTCCGCACCTTCCCACACCTTAATAAATCGCATATTTTCACCTGCTCTCAAATAGCGAACATCACCTTGTGCTGTCGTTAATGCCCCCACATCTCCCGCATTTAATGTGATATCCGCATTCAGCGGTTTACCATTCACTTTACGGGTATTGGGTACACGACCATTTGCATTGTTATTGGCATTATTGGCTGTGGTTTGGGCGGTATTGGCTTTACTGACGCCATCATTGGCTGTTCTTTGGGCATTATCAGCCTTAGTTACCGCACTACTTGCCGTATTTTGTGCATTAGTCGCCATGGTTTTGGCTTCATTGACTTGCGCAGGCGTAGATGCGCCCACATCGCCCGCGTTTAAGGTGATATCCGCATTCAGCGGTTTACCATTGACTTTACGAGTATTAGGCACACGACCATTGGCATTGTTGTTCGCATTATTGGCGGTAGTTTGGGCGCTATTGGCTTTACTCACGCCGTCATTGGCTGTCTTTTGAGCATTGTCGGCTTTAGTGACAGCACTATTTGCCGTTCCTTGGGCATTGTCAGCTTTAGTTACGGCACTGTCTGCCGTCTTTTGTGCATTAGTCGCCATAGTTTTGGCTTCATTGACTTGCGCGGGCGTAGCTGCCCCCACATTTCCCGCCGTTAACGTAATATCTTGCGTACCATCAAACGGCACCCCCGAAATTTTGCGCGGTGTCGCCAGTTTTTGCGAGGCAACGGCTGTTCCTGTTGAGGGTAATCGGGTATTAGCATTGTCATTCGCCGACTTGGCTGAAGCCATAGCGTTATTATGTAAATCAGTCACTAATTTTTGTGTCGGAGCTAATGCCTGGCTAGTGCCCGTTTTATCCGTTAGTTGGGTAAATCCTTTTGCCGTCAATGTTGCATCGGGATGATTACGGGATTTTTCGTGCGCTTTTAACGCATCATCTAATTGTTGAAAATCCAGTGTTCCTTTAGGGCGTAAATCGGTAATTTTCCCATCTGCTGAAATCGACGCGATTGCAAATACAAAATGCGCAAAACCCGCGTTATCGATAGTGTTTTTTAAATCAGACTTAACGGTGAGTTGAATCTGAGTTTGCCAGCGACTAGTAATATTCCCTTGGTAACTCACATCGGCATAAACCTTAGTATTTTCCGCGGGTACGGTGATATTCTGGTTTGAGGTTAATTCCGCTCGTAATCCACCAATGTAACCAATACCTTTTGTGACAAAATATTGATTCCCTGTTTTACCCACTAAAAACGCATCGCCAAAAAAAGAGGCTTCACCGTAATTGTCGGTATTAACCAGCCGTTGCATTTCATCTATACCAGAAAGCCTGGCGGTAAAATCAATCTGCCACATTTCTGCGGGGGTATTGATAGCGGTTTCTTTGCTGGCACCTAAATACTCCAACAAGAAAGAACGGGTTAACACGTTACCCTGTTGCCCTGCTTGGGTTTTAATTTTGCGTTGGGTAGGTGCGTGCACAATCATCGCTACCGTGCCAGATTTTTTATTTAATAAACCAATCCAATTAAAATCAAAATCTCCAATTTCAGCACCAACAGTAACCGAATAGGCCACCGCATTTTGATTGACGACGCCCGTTTTATTTACCGTTTGACGATGCACAATGTATTTTGCATCGGGCAACCCTTCATTGCGGTCAATCGGTTTTTCAAGCTCTAAATTCGGGATATATGCAAAGACGAATTCGTCTAATACAATGAGGTTTCCATCAATCGACTCTTGGGCTTTCCAGCGCTCAAATGCCGTTGTAATAATAGATTGTGACATTTGTTACTCTCCTTGTAACAATGACGCGCTAAAGGTCTGATATTCACAATCAGCCCAACCAAAACGCATCACTAATTGATTATTGGTGATCACTTCAAAACGATAACGGCGACAAGTGCGCCCATACTGGCGAATAATTCCCATCAATAAATCAGGGTTGCCTGCGATTTGTCCGTCACTGACTCGTAAAATAATGACATCCCAATCAATATCAGGCTGACGCTCTAACAGCTCGACATAGCCCACACCGAGGCGCTCAAAAATGGCAATAAAGCCACTAACCGACCCTGCATCACGGGCATTAATAAAGGCAAACTTTACGCGCTTGCGAAATAAATCAAGGGGTTCACCTTTAAAACGGTGAATATCGCGCTGATACGCGAGCACCGATAACAATTCTTCTGAACAGGTTTCCGCATCCAATTGTTTGAGTGGCCATAACATCCAGTCATAAACACCCGACCAAAATTTGCGCACCGCATTTAACAATTTTGCGGGTTCACCTTTGTTCATCCATGACGGCAAATTTAAGCCTTTTAATCGTTCCTTGAAATCAGGCATCTTGTAGCTCCACGGTCAGCGATTTTAAACGGGGCACACTCAATTCACTGATAATGTCCGTTTGATTAAATTGCAGGGAATCGACCAGGGTAAAATGGCGATGAATTTCGCGCCCCAAATTGGAAAATGAAAAACGCGAGTATGGCCATGTTTTTTTCACGTCATAACTGGTGTTTTCACGAAAGGCACAGCGCACCAGATTTTCAATATCTTGCTTGAGTTTGGTCTGCTCATTGGCGGTTAAGTTGGTGATATTTTCCACGTACACCGTCAATGTAATGGCGTGTTGCGTTTCAGGCATGGGCATACATTGCATATCATCACCGTGCCCGTGATGCCCTTGTGTATTGACGTAATCATTGACTTTGTCGATAAACGGCTGACTGATCACGCCACTGTCTAAAAGCAGATAAGCATTGGCGGTGCCTGCACCTCTCGGTGCATCATGCAAAAAGAAAATACGGTCAATACTCAAACCCACCACGCTGGCAATCATCCCTTGATATACCGCATCAGTATGGTAATTACCGACTAAATTATATTGATTACGGCAACGATCACGTAAATCATCATCGCTCTCTTTATCCGCACCTGGCACTAACAACCAATTTTCTTCATTTTGCGCCCGTTCAATGCCTGGCACGGCAACGGGTAAAATGCGGAAATAGCCAGGCGCGAGATTAAAGGCGCCACCTGCTTCGCTCGCATCAACCGCAATCAAGGCTGACTCTTTTTCAATCGTGACCGTTTCCGTCGTCACGACACTGTAAATCTGCCCGTTAATGCGCTCTGTCTGCACGATAGTGCCCGCTGGCACAGTGACACTGTTTTGCCCTGCGACACGATAAAAGCGCACTTGCCCTTTCGCTTTGGTGGCGGGTTTGCGTTGCAGATTAACGCCCCAAGCAAACATTTCTAGCCACGCCCCCGATGCGGTAGCCAGATACATATTGGTGAACACCAAATTAATCAAGGCGTCTTTGAGCCATTGAACGGGGGTTGTGACAAGGGTATTAATCAAACGCCAAAACGGTGACATAGAAGAAGTGTTGGTAATTAAGCCTTCTTCTTTCACTATGTCGTTAAATTGCTGATTAATGTCATCCGCAGTGATGGGCATGCCGTTGTCTTTTAATGCCGATTCATAGTCAATTTGTGGACGTTGTTTATTCGCCATAATTCACCCCGACACTAATACGGCCAAAATCATAAGTGTCTGCGGTCACCCATAATTTTTTTACGTTTTCTTCATCAACGATAATGGTGCCTGGAATCAGTCGCACATCATCTTCAACCAGTAACACAATCTGCATCCGAATATCGGCGCGTAATGTTGGGCTACGTTCGGCGACTAATTGTGTCGCTAAACCACTTTCAATAATCGCATGTGCAATGTCTTGTGTGATACTTTCACGGTTATTACACAATTTAGGCTCAAAGCCTGCATTGAGCGTAAAGTCACGCTCGGTTATCAATAAATCAATATATTTCGCCTGTTCCATGGCTTCTATCCTTAATTAAGCGCGCTCCACTCTTCCAAATCCGCGGGTGACATCACATTACCATTGTTGATCGTGATATTTCCGTATTGTCTGCGATTATCAACACTCGTTTGATTGTTATTAATTTCTTTGTTTAAACCACCTTTGTTAATGCCTTTTAAATCCCCGCCCGTTAATAATGACGGTTGATAGTCAAAACGGCGGTTAACTTGGTTTTGATTGACCGCATTAAAGTCAGGTTGAACGGGCACACTGGGTAATGCAGAATTGACGACGGCGGTTTCGGTTTCTTTTAAATCAATATTCACGCCAGGGAGATAATTTAATTTGCTGGCCACCGCATTAAACACGCCGTTAAAACTGTCACTTAACCAATTCCAAAGCCCATCAAATACGTTCTTAATGGAATCTGAAATACCATTAAATGTGTCACTGATAGAGAAGTTTTCAAACCAACCGCACAACGCATCCCAACCGCCCGCAATCACATTCCATAAATTGGCAAACAGTTGCGACACCGTGTTATAAATCGCAATAAAGGCTTGCACAGGTGACAATGAGAAAAACCATTGGCACACGGCATCCCAACCTTTGGCAATGCCTGCATACATCAAATTTGTTATGCGGGTAATGGATGCCCAAAAACTGGCAAATACGCTAACGGGATTGATGCGCTCTAAAAATTGAACCGTCTCGCTCCATGCTGTAATGATGTTATTTTTTAAGTCATTCCACGTTTGAGAAATCCATTTCGATGCATTGATAAACGCGGTGATAATCAAGCCCACACCTTTGATGGTCATGCGCAATGGCCACGACAATAGTTCAATCGCTTTCGCCACACTCTTACCAAAGGCTTGACCTGCAATCGTGGTTTTATTCAGTGTCTTTTCTGAAAATTCAATAGGTGTGAGTAAATCCGTAAACCAATTAAAAACCGTTTTGACCGCTTCCCACACGACACCCAACGCTTTACCGATGTCCTCAAACATCGAACCAACGGGCGACATAGAGTCAAAGGCCTCTAAAAAGCCTTGCACAAATCCTTTGAAAAACGCCTTGATAGGTTGCCAAAATTTCACGACAGCAATCGCGACCAAGGCAAACAAGCCGATTAACAATAAAACTGGCCATGTGATAGAGGTAAATCCTAATGCTGTGGCAAAAGAAGCAATTTTTGTGGTATTTAAAAATCCCGTCAGTTTAGCGAGAGAACTGCTAAAAAAGCCGGTGGCTTTCGTCACTAAATCGTATTTGCCTTTCATCAGTGAGAGCAACACCCCGCCCGTTTTCCACAACGGCAGAATACCGACCCACAACAACCGACCGATACCTAGCACGATATTCGCCATCGCACCCATTGCGGTGAATGCAATAAACCCCGTCACTACATAACCAATCGCACGGGCGATATTTGGGAATAATGTTAACCAACGCACGAGCATTTGCCCCATATCGGCAATTTTATTAATCAGGGGCACAATCACAGGCAATAATGTCATGCCGACCGCAATGCGTATCGACTCCCAAATCGACAATAACCGTTCCCACGGATTGGCTAACATACTCGCCATTTCGGTGGCGCGCTTCATGCCGTCATCACCGCCTAATGCCGTGATGTTTTTGCGTAACACCTCGACGTTATTAAACAGTGATTTAACGACAATCGCCGAATCGCCAAAGGCATCCTCAATCTCTTTTTGGGCTTTTAAATTGCCCGCAATGGATTTGCCGTATTTGCCTTGCAGTTTCTCCAGCATTTCGGGCATCGTCAGCATTTGCCCTGACGCATTAACAAACGATAGACCGAGTTTTTTCGCCCCGTCCGTTGCTCCTGACAGAAACGACTCATATGCGCCACTGGATTCCGTGCCTAATGAGCGTTGTAACTCGCCTAATACCGCTAACTGTTCATCAATACCAACTCCAAATTGTGTACCCGCAGAGCGTGCCCCTTCCATCAAATCAGTGATTTCAGCCATAGAAGTGCCGAACGTTTGCGACATAATAACGGCTTTGCCTGCCAGCTCTTCCGCGAACGTCACTTTGCCCACGCTATCGGCATAGCCTTGAAATTGGGAAAACATTTTCCCCATATAGGCATTGGATTCTTCGGCGGTGGTTTTTAGTGCTGATGCCGTAATGTTGCTGATTTTAGTCAGTTGCGGGAGTTCATTATCAGAAATACCACCAATGGCCTTTCGGATAGAAAGAGAAGATTCAACGAATTGCACGGCGGATTTACCGTATTGTGCGCTAAAGGTCAGCGCATCATTGGTAATTTTTTTCATCGCGCCATCGTCTACACCCGTGACTTTTGCCATGTCGAGTGCGTCTTGAATAGCTAACGCGGGGTCTAAAACGTTTTTCAACGCAAAGACAGAGCCAGCCAAGCCAGCCCCACCGACCGCGATATTTTTAAATGCTTCTTGTGAGGTTTCAGCGAATTGAGTCACGCCTGCTTGCACGGCCTTCAAGGGCTGAGTGACTTTATCAATCATGCTGAGTGTAAAATCTAATGTACTCATCATTCACCCTTGAAAGCTAATGCAATGCCGTTTGCGACCGCAATGCGGTGATTTTCTGTGAGGTGGTTATCTAGCCAAATTGCGCATGCGAAGCTGTCGATATCATCCTGCTCATGAGGGAGATAGTGCCGTCGTAACGCCATATATTGTCCGAGGGCACTGCGTTCAATCGCTTCGACTCGCGCCGTTAGTTTTTTAGTTCAATATCCAATTTAGGTGCGTATTCTGAATTCACCTTTTCCAGTAATTGCATCGCCGAACCTGGGATATTTAAAACCTCTGTTAAGGCTTCTTTGCTTTCAGGGGTAATAATTCGGCGTAAATAAGTGACAGTGGGCGCGACTTTATCCGTTGCTGAAATTTCATTTAACCAGCCGTTATACGCGGTCATATTCGGCTCAAAAACCAGCTCTTTGCCCATTACGATTAAGGTAATTGTGTTTTTCTTGGTACTCATTTTTCCATCCTTTGACGAATTTCGTCCGTTAATTGGTTGTGCCGAACGGCACATTTCCCGTAAATTTCATGGTATTTTAATAATGCAGTGGCTAAATCTGCCCCTGTATTACCGTTTAGTTTCGGTAAGGTTGTCGTGCATTTTGTCAGTAGATTTTCCTGATAAGGCACGTTCTGCATTGTCGATTGCTTCGTTGTACATCCTGACAAAATCATCACTAACACAAAGATGAGTGAACACAGGCTTAATAATTTCGGTGCGTATTTCAGGCGGTTGCGCATTGGCGAGTGCCTCCAATTTATTTTCTAACGTCCTTGCTGATTGACTCGCTAAATCGTGTTGAGCCTTTAAACTGGCGTTATTAACTTCATTAGCTGTTTTTAATGCGACCAGTTCAAGACTGTCTTGATGCCAACCTTTAACCAACCAGCCAGCTCCAAAAGTTAAAATAAACGCAAAGATGATCGCCGTTGCTTGTTTCATTATTTCACGCCGTTGTGCTCTAACGAGTAGTGATTACCGTCATTGAAACGACCGCCCCACGTACCGCCAATGGATTCCCAATATTCGCCAAGGGGCTGATGGTCAGTTGTCTTGGTGAGATAAACACCCTCTTTAAACAGGTTAAAATCCACGGCCAATCGCTGAGTGTGTAAGCTGTTTTTAATACCAGTGCCTGATTTAGCGTTTAACTTTGCTTGTTCTTCTGTGCGATACGCTTCTGAAAATGTCAGTTCATAACCGTTGTCATAAGCAAAGAGGATCAAGTCTGCAATCATGCGCGTAAACTTGCGTTGTTTTTCGCCGAGTGTCATTTTTTCAACTTCCCTGTCAGTAAGTCACTGCCTCGTTTTTTCAGCCATAATTCCACTAACTGAAAGCCTGCAATGCCTAACGCTGAACCTAGCCCCGTAATCGCCAGTGGCGAAAGACCTGGGATCCAAATCAACAATCCCCCTGCCATTAATGATACTGCCGAACCCAAAATGACACGACCAATAAAGAGGCGTAACGTAATGGGTTCACTGCCTGACATCATTTTGCCAATCGCAATTAAAGCGCCCAAGATAATCAAAGAAATCAGTGTTTTGTTATGTTCTTCCATGAACAAAAATCCTTTCAATTACAATTTATCTGTCAATTCAGACTCTAAATAAGGAATGCCATTAATGCGCACAAAATCCGGTGAGGTAACGATAAATTTAATTTTATGCGTCATCACCGCCCCGCCTTTTGGGTCAACGTCTAAAATATCGGTGACGTTTAATTTACAGCCGAAAGACTCAACCTTAAGTTCTTCTGTGCCTGCTTTTGCGTACCACATCAAATCGACTAAGGGGATAGCGCGCCAAGAGCCTGCACTACGGGCTTTTGCTGTAATCACATTTAAATATTTGGTGGATAATTCCAGTTCACCCTCTGCCGATACATCCCCGTTCACATAACCGTCAGGCACCCCATTGGTTTGAGCGACACCTGTATTGTCTGTAATCGATAGACTGACTTTCTCAACATGCACTAAGTCACCATCGATATTAAAATCAATCGACTGCCCCGAAATCCGTTTTCCGCTCATTATTCACTCTCCAAGGATGTGTCTAACAGAATGCCAATGGTGATCCCTTTCGGGCATTCATAAGTTCGCACCGTGATATACACTTCAACGTTATTTTTGTTTTTCCATGTAATAACCACATCACCTTCTTTGGGTGGTTTTACTTCGCCTGGGAAACTCACCCCATTAATTTGCGTACTGCGTGACATTTCACGTAACACTTTGGCAAAGTAGGCTTGATGGGCTTCAATACTGGACGGGGTACTGTTTAAACTGCGGTCAGCAATTTTGGCAATCGCACGAATACGCACCGTGCGCGCGACTTTATCAACAACACGCAAGTTTTCAATTGACTGATAATCACCCCCTTCAACGTCTAATGTGCGACCGTCAGACCAATAAATGCCGTCATAATCGGGGTACCACATCGGCACACTAAAACGCTGTTTTTCCAACGCTTGCAGTGTCGCCAAATCAAGGCTTTTCCCTGTGCCATCTAATGGAAGATACGCACTGCCTAAATCGGTTAGTGCGCCCGTTTTAACACGTGCGGGGCTATCGGCAATCGTCACCGCACGGTTACATAATCGCCCAGCCAGAGCACCTGCCTCATTTCCCCAAAGCATTGGCACTAATTGAATGGAGGATTCCGCTTCCCCTTTTGAGAGCGCTGATAAACGTTCAACATAGCCCGACCACGCTTCATCATCTTGCGTTGCACCGACACCTAAAATGGCAAATAACCAGCGCCCATGTTTTGCGATTAAATCAGCGCGTAAGGATTTAGCCGATTGGATAACAGCTTTTGTTGCATCACCAATTAATACATACCCTTCGCAACTGGCAACCGCTTGTGCATCCATCACCGCGTCAACAAATGCCAATTCTTCCGCATCTTCCGCTAATACATGCACGTAACCCGACCAGTTTTGTCCTGCATTACGCATCGCCGATAACACATTACTTTTTAACGGGCTGTCTGGCGTTCCTAACACATCATCGAAATCGGTTTGCGTATTGACCGCAATAGTTTTACCGACATTGGTTTTTCCTTTACCAATAAACAGCAAAATGCGCTCAATTTCCTTTGTTTCGCCTTGCAGTTGGTTATGTTGATTAACCTGAACAGTTGGCCACATAGTAAATTCCTTTTTTATGCACCGTAGCCGATGCCTTGAAGTTGTCTCTCTAACGCTTTGATAAAGTCTTCATCACTGATACCTAAAAACTCACGACTGGGGATATCTACCTCCCAACTGGTTTTTTTAGGTTTATTTTGTAAAAGACGGATTAGTAATCCCGCCTGAAAAAAACGCATCTTTCCTGTAATCTCTTTTAAAGGAGGCTTTACCCAACGCTTTCCTTTTTTGATTTTATAGCCCAATGCCCGTAGTTTTTTGGCTTGTTTCGGTGTTGCGGTAGGCTCTGGCTTCTTCTCACTCGTTGCTTTTCGGATATTATTATCGTTGGCATTTTTACGACTAATTTTTGCTGTCATACCATATTGCTGGCTATATCCCACGACACCAGCACCCACAGGTTTACTGCCATTGCGATAATTTCCGCCCCCAAGATAAATACGGACTACACCTTTTTCGGGAATTTCACGAATTTTTAATAGTTTAGGCATTTTACGGAGCATCTTTTTTTTGTAGTTACCGTGTCGCCCTTGCCATGCCTCACCATCAGGTGTCTGCTGGTTTTTTACCGCACGTTTTGAAGCAACAATCACACCGTATTTCGCAATTCGCCAAAGTAACCGCTGACGTTTTTTCGGCGGTAATTCCAATTCTTTGAGCTGTGCCCGTAATTTTTTTAGTTGCTCTGCGTTTAATTGCCCTTGAATGCTCATTTCACACCACGGGGATCACATCAATATTTTCAGCAAATAACACTTCTGGGTTGGCTAATGACCAACGTTTACCGTCAAATGGCACGAGGCCTTTTTCATCTTCTTTTAACACAATGGCGTCGCTTAATTTAAGGGTGACAACAACCATTGCTATATCCTCGTCCACATCAACATCAATCGTCGGTGGTTCATCATCAAAATCGGGTTCAGTTAAATCTGTTTTTAACTCTTGATACCAGGCCTCAATCAAAATAGGGATATAACGTGTATCTATTTCACGATATGGCCAACGTCCCCAAGCAATTACCGCATCATATTCTTGCGTTAAAATTTGATATTGTTCTTTATTCGACTCATCTTTACCCAAATCTCTGTGAGCACGTTTAAAAACAAGTTCATCCATTTCGCTACTAAATTCTGTCGCAAATAAGGATTCAGGCAAATTTGCACGTAAGAACGCAGTCAATTTTTGTAGTCGGGTCATATCATTTTCACCGTAATGCGAGGCAACTGTTTCATATTGCGAATAACAAAAGTTGATTCCGCTAATAACCGTGACCGTAATTCGTCGCTTTCTTGCTGTGGATTTGGCGCTCGACTAACAATCGACAAATATTCACCCAATAAATCCGCTTTTGCCCTGGCATACACCGCTTTTTTATACTGCGCACAAAGGGCATTAACGCCTTTTATTTTTGCGCCTGGGGCGTCTTTTGCCTGATTAACACCTTTTGATAGCCAATAACTTTTCACATCTTTTAATTCACAATTAATTTCTGTGACCGTGGTTAATAATGCATCAGCAATAAAATCGGCATCGATATTGGCAGGAATAGCGCGACTTTTTTGAAAATCACCTAAATTTAAATCAGGCCAAAATTCATCATTTGTCAGTTCTTCATTTTTATAGGTAATGCCATCGCCATTTAACATGCTGACCTCTAAATAAAAAGCGGGCGTACCAGTTTCCACGACCAATAAACAATAAATTGTTTTGTCTCCACTGTGCCCGCTCCGGCTTGCGGTAGTCTTTACTCTTGCTCTAATGCCCGTAATCGTGAGGCAATGCGCAAACGATGTGTTTTAACCCCGCTTTTCGGGTTTAATTGATGTGCTCTGGCAAGATAAGCATCGGCTTGATTTAGCGTATCAACACAATCAATTGCGCTGGCTCTTGCATCGCCCACATCGCCTTTTAATAACTCTAACGCGTGGAATTTAAACCACTTCGCTTGTATTTTTTCGTGAACTCGCCAAATTTCTGTGACATTCTTAAATGTCCTTGAAAAATAAGGCTCAATGGGGTTTCCTGCTTCCGCTTCTAACTGTGCCCATTCAAGGATGGTGTCAGCCACAAAAGCAGGGAAACCGCTTTTAAAATTGTCGGGGGTGCGCTGTCCTTGCACGATGGCGATATCCGCCCAGTCCAGTCCTTTATCGAACTCCCCCACATCAAATAGCCAAATGACGCAATACACAAAAATCGGGTTTTGATACACTTCGCCTTCATCTAAATAACGTTGTGCTGTCGGTAGATACATGGGCAATAATTCTTCACGTTTCATTGCCACACGTTCATACGTTTGATTGAGTGCTCGCAGTCGTTTGACATCCCGCTCAATGGCACGTGCTTGAAGATGCATACTTTCACCGTCAGCAATGGCAACTGCCTGTCGCTGTTCAAGTTTTTGTTGCATTTCAACTTCTATTCGGTGTCGTTGTGCGGGTGATAACATTACTCTTTATCCAGTTTTTCAGCGGGTTCGGTTAATTCACCAATGGTGACCGCATTTTCATCATAAGAAGCATAAAGCTCTGGATATTCCAACGCATAACCTTCATTACGCAGGTATTTGTTTTCATAAGCCTTACGGTCTTCTACAAACTCCGCTTTACGCTGACGCGTATTACGTTGAGTGTAAATATGAAGATTTGACAGCATAGTGACTGTCATACGCTTACCTGGCATAAATGGCGGAATAATGGCATTGCGTCCTGCAATAGTATTACCCAACATTTGTGCGGCAATTTTTTCCGTTGGTCTGTCAGCAGATTGATATAAGCGATATTGCTCTGCTGAAACCAAATCAGCACCGACAAGTACAACTAATCGCGGGTCTGTACGATGTTCAACTGGAATACAGGTATTAATAAGGTCTGATGCCATCGCATCTAAAGAACGGAAATCACCTTTATCGTCCAGTTTGACTGGTGTGGTAATAACTTGCTTACCACCATCCCATTTTTTAGCAATTGCATGCCAACCGATATTAACGTCTTCACCCATTGGGTTAGCATCAGGGTCAGTGCTATCTGCAACACGTTCCCCATTAAACCCAACACGTAGCATATCTAATGCAAAACATTCATTGATAAACACTTGCATGCGTTGGAAAAATTCATTTTCTGTGCCTGAATTTGCCCAAACTGACAGTAAATGCCACGTAAGTGATGCACCTGAATCGGTTTCAACCAATTGATAGGTATTACCATCCACATTGGTATCACGAGAAAAACGACCGCCTTTTTTACGTCCTGTAAAAAGACCTGGATTACCCACAGAAACGACTTGGCCTTGTAACTGGTCTACATCCATGCAGGTGATCATGCCTAGGAAATCAACCGATTCCATCAATGCCGAACGCAGTGCCGTTTCTTTTGGGTCTGTTAGCGAGAAATATTTAGAAGTATCATCAACCCCGTAAGCCTCGGCTAACCCATTAACATAGGCTTTTAGATACTGTCTAGCCCGTTGATTTAATTGCATAGAAATCCCTTTCCTATCCTAGTGAATTAAAGAAAATCAAAACGTTTGTTTTTATTTCCTGTCGGATTAGCGCTAGGTTTTCTTGTTGAAATAGAGTCTAACTTGCTAAAGTTTTTAACAATATTTGGTAAGTTATCGCGCAATTTTGAAAAATCTTCTGTATCAACCACTTCTTTGACGGTTTCAACATCCTCTTGCACTTCATCAACATTTTGTTGTGTTTGGGCAAGTTTCGCTTCAAGTTCTGCGATTTTGTCTTCCGCTTGTGCGAGTGCCTCAGCCAGTGCTTGTAATTTTTCATCATCAGCAGGCGCAGGCGTTTGTTTCTGTTCTGGCTCTTCAATTCCGTAGTGTTTACGCCATGATTTATCTTTCATGCTTCCATTCCCTTTATCTCTTTTCCGACTAAAGTTAAAACGCGTCGTGCCAACACAAGCAGGGTCATCAACAACCGCTAATCCCTCTAGATATGTTATTCCTTGCCCTTGGAAATCTAAATTCATCTCCACAGAAGGAAATAGCCCATAATCTTGTGCGTTCATTTCTAATAAGCGAATAAATGGACGCAATATGGCATAAAGATGTAATGTGCCCGCGTCGTCTTCTTCCGCTTTAACTTCGATAACTTCTCCGACAGGTTTCTCGCCAGGCTCTCTGACGTGTTTCCCATTTGGCGGATGTAAATACCAAATCATGGCGGTATAACGCTGATAATCGTAGGTTTCCGCCATTTCAATAATTTCATTGCGGAGAATTTCACGACCGTCAACGGTTTCGCCTTCCGTGGCTATGCAAACCCACGTCGTCCTTAACTGTGACATTGTTTACATAATCCCCCCTTTCCGTGGGTACTTTCGATAATTCCGTTTGAGGTAACAGTATTGCGAAATTCCATCAGGTGGGCGAATGGTTAAATTTGGATATGGCGTATAACCAAATTTGTGGCAACGCCAGATAGGCTGTGACTCGGCATAATGTTTTACATTATGGCGAACTCACGATATTCAGATGAATTAATAGGAGTAGCGAAATCGCTGTATTTGCGACGCTATACTCCTGCAGAAATTGCAACCGAACTTAATTTGCCGAATCGGCGAATCGTTTACTACTGGGCTGAAAAAGGGAATTGGCAGGATTTACTCAGTCATGAATCGGTTTTAGATGCGATTAATCGACGCATTATTTTGCTCAGTGAGCGAAACAATAAAACTGTTTTTGAACAAGAGGAGTTAGACCGTTTAATTAACCATCATATCAAATTGATGGCGCAACAAAATAAACACGCAGAGAAGCTGGCGCAGGCAAAAGCACAAAATAATCAATCTGGTTACTCAAATGATAATGAGTCTGACGATGGTGAACCAAGGAAGAAAAAACGCTATCGTAAAAATGATATTTCTGAATTAACAGAAGAACAATTTCAGCAATTCGCTGACAAAATGCTTTTTGGCTATCAAAAACATTTACGCAATAACATTAAAAAATCCATTCGTAATATTTTAAAGTCACGCCAAATTGGGGCGACTTGGTATTTTGCGTTTGAAGCACTGGAAAATGCGGTACTCACGGGTGACCCACAAATCTTTTTATCGGCCTCAAAACCGCAAGCCGAGGTTTTCCGTTCCTATATTGTCAATATTGCAGAGCAATTTTTCGGGGTGACATTAACGGGTAACCCGATTCGTTTAAGCAATGGTGCTGAACTTCGTTTTCTTTCTACCAATAAAAACACCGCACAAAGCTATTCAGGTCATCTTTATTGTGACGAATATTTTTGGGTGCCTAACTTTAAACATTTAAATGAAGTTGCCTCTGCAATGGCAACTCACGACAAATGGCGCACAACCTATTTTTCTACGCCTAGCTCAAAAACCCATCCCGCATATCCGTTTTGGACGGGTGACGAATGGCGTGGAAATGAAAAAGAACGTAAGAACGTTAAATTTCCTAAACTTGAAGAGATGCAGGACGGCGGACGAGATTGTCCTGATGGTCAATGGCGTTACGTCATTACGTTGGAAGATGCTATCAAGGGCGGTTTTAACCTGGCATCCATTGAAAAACTTCGCAATCGTTATAACAAAGATACATTCAATATGTTGTATATGTGTGTCTTTGTTGATAGTGGCGCATCCGTCTTTAAATATGGGGATTTAGAAAAGTGTTGGGTTGATGTCGCGCTGTGGGAAGACCATAACCCGAAAGCATCCCGCCCTTTTGGTAATCGTGAGGTTTGGGGCGGTTATGACCCTGCCCGTTCTGGCGATACCTCCGTTTTTGTTATTTTAGCCCCGCCCACTTCACCAGAGGAGCGTTTCCGTGTTCTAGCCGTTCATTATTGGCATGATATGGCATGGAAGCGTCAGAATCATGACATCAAAGAATTATATAAGCGTTATAACTTTACCCACATAGGGATTGATGATTCAGGGTTGGGTAGTGGTGTGCATGAAATGGTGTCAGATTTTGCACCGAGAGAGACCATGAGGATCACTTACAGTAACAGCATGAAAATTCAATTAGTTCTTAAAATGATTGATTTAGTCGATGAAAAACGTATCGAGTGGGATAAAGAACAAAAAGAAATCACCGCCAGTTTTCTCGGTATTCGCAGAGATACTACCAGTAAAGGTGGCTCAATGACATTTGTCGCTGACCGTAGTATCGAAACAGGTCATGCTGATATTTTTTGGGCAATTGCTCATGCGGCCATTAACGAGCCATTGAATACTGACAAACAAAATAAATCCAAATATTTCATCAAGAAAAAGGTTACTTAAATGGGAAAGAGAAAATCAAGGAAGATTGAGCCAGTTTCTACCAATCGAAAAAAAATGAGCATTATTACATTGGGTAAACCTGAACCTATTTTGACGACACAAACCCAATATCAAAATATCTGGTACGACAATGATTATGACCATTATATCTTACCCATTGAACGTATTGCTCTAGCACAATTAGTTAATCTCAACGCGCAACATGGTGGTGTTCTCTATGCTCGCCAAAATATGATATTGGCAGATTTTATTGATGGCGGATTAACCCATGAAGATTTAAAAGCATCGATTATGAATTACTTGATTTTCGGTGATACGGCCATTTTAAAAGTACGGAATTACTGGGGGGAAGTAGTTGAATTATGCGTATTACCCTCTTTATTTATGCGACGCCGTAAAGATGATTGTTTTGTTATTTTACAAGAAGGTGAACCGTTAATTTATCCCCCTGAAGATGTCATTTTTATTAAACAATATGACCCACAACAACAGGTTTATGGTATTCCCGATTATATCGGCGGTATTCATGCTTCTTTACTTAACAGTGAAGCCACCATATTTCGTCGTCGCTATTATCACAACGGTGCCCATACGGGTGGGGTTCTTTATTGTAATGACCCATCACTGACCGATGAAGTCGAAAAAGAAATTATCCAAAACTTAGAACAAAGCAAAGGCATTGGTAACTTTTCCACAATGTTTGTACATATTCCCAATGGTGATCCCGAAGGGATTAAATTTATGCCTATTGGGGATATTTCGGCTAATGATGAATTTAATAATGTTAAAAATATCAGTGCTCAAGATATTTTAACCGCACACCGCTTTCCCGCAGGTTTAGCGGGGATTATTCCTGGTAACGTTGGCGGTTTAGGTGACCCAATCAAAGCCCGTGAAGCCTATCGACAAGATGAAGTTATCCCTGTGCAACGCATGTTTGAGAATGCCGTCAATAGTGACCCTGAAATACCGTCACATTTGCATATCAATTTTAAGAAAGATAACGACAGTTTGGGTGCAGAATGAGGCAAAAAAAGGTAAAATTACGTCAGTTCGATTATTTTGGAGTTCGTAATATGAAAGTGATGAAAGTCCTCTGCCCCGCGTGCGGTGAAAAGGCAATCATAAGAACAACAAATAGAAAACATCGCCAATTTGCTGACCTTTATTGTCAATGCACAGACTTAGAATGCGGAATGACTTTCGTTTTAAACGTCACTTTTAGTCACACACTAAGTCCTAGCGCCAAAGACGTGAATAAAATGATTGATAAACTGCTACCAGATAATAAACAAATGGCGCTTGATTTACTCAAAGCGCCCATTGCTTAAATTATTGAGCCACATTTTGTGGCTTATTTTTTTCCAATAAGTCCACTCTGGCATTGTCGGCTAACTCAAATATTAATGATAAAACAATATCTTTTTCCTGTGATGTGAAAGAATCAAAACTGCCTACTTTTGCGATAAGAGCTATTCTTTCAAGTGCTTCCATGCTTTTTATATTATCTGTCATTATCATACCCTTAAAGAATACTGTATGAATAAACAGTATAATAGCTTTGTGATTTTTGTGAACCCCTAAGTGATAATTATGTGAGATATAATTACTTATTGTGTGACCCTTGATATTTCGTCACGTAATATCGGGTATGGCATGATAATGAATCAATTAAATAGGTTTCGATATCACTTGGTTGTTGAGGTATTGCATAATAAACATCCCCCGCCAGACCGCCAAATAATGGCTTTTTAAAATCGTCATGACTAACAAAATAAAATTTTGCACCTTTCAAGACAAATCGCCTAACACCTGTATTTTCAATACCAAGGTGATCGCAAAAACAATCTAAAATATGATTAACCTCGCATTCATCACCAATGAAGAATTTATTTTTTCCTGTTAGTAATGCGTTCAAAACTGATTCTAAAGAAAAATACTCCGCATGAGAGAAACTTGCCCTTTCGGACAAAACACTGACTTGCTTAAAACACAGGCGAGCCAATAAATCTAACGTCAGTTTTATTTTTTGCATACTCATAGATTATCTCTCCTCGCTCATACCAATAAATTTGCGATATTTCTCTGCAAGAAAAAAATAGGATGCAATCAAAATATAAAATGGCCATAGCATTGAGTAATCTATCGCTTCACCTAGGCTGTATTTGTCATGATAGCTTTTTTTAGACTTCATCGTTCTGTGTATAAAAAGAACTATTGATATCAATAAATAAAATAAAACTAAGTATTTATACATTCATTCCTCTCAACTTATTTACTTTATTAAAAATACGGTCTTTTCATTCATTAAATTGACGGTATTTCAGCTGTGTAGTGCCCGTTCTTATCAAAGAACCGTCGTCAAAACTTCTAAACGCCTTATCATCAATGACTATTCCCGCCCCATTTCTCATTTTTTGGGCATCATCAAAGGTGATTTCATGCCCGATTGACCTGAAATTATCTAAAATTTCCGTTACCACCTTTTCTTCATCGTTAATCGTTCGGGTTTCCCCCGTACAGTTATTGACAGAACTCCTAGGTGACGCGTTCGCGCCACTAACAGCAGACTCCGCATGCGCGTCGTCTAACTTCTTCACAATCTTCCATTGTTTCAAACGGGTTAAAATGGGTGTGTCTATGCCGACTAACGTAGAAAAAACTCCTTTTACACGGATCACTTCTTCACCGTATTCGTTAGTGTCTTCCGATTCCTGATACCAAAGGCGCGCGATAAGGTTTTCACGTTTCACAAACGGGCCACCTTGAGCATTG
This sequence comes from Proteus sp. G2673, assembly GCF_009915125.1. Taxonomy (NCBI): domain Bacteria; kingdom Pseudomonadati; phylum Pseudomonadota; class Gammaproteobacteria; order Enterobacterales; family Morganellaceae; genus Proteus; species Proteus sp. G2673. The sequence goes on along the minus strand of NZ_JAABLT010000010.1, from coordinate 91,611 downwards.
ATATAACCCGCCCAATTTCCACCGTCAGCACAATCGTGAACAAGGGCGAACTCAACATCTAAGCCCATCGCTCTATCGTGGTCAGCCATTCGGCGCAATTCACGGTAAACGGTCACAGGCGCACCACCGATAAATTGAAATTGGCGGATATTCCAACGTCCTGCCCATGTTGCTGCCGCCATTGCGGCTTCTTTCATTGGTCTACCGCTTTCATCATCGACTTCACCATCGAGAGCGTAACCATCGACATTTTTTGAAATGTATTTCGCCACATAACCCGTTGCTGACCCTTTTTCGGGATCGATTTCTTCAACGTAAAAACGCGCTTTACGCGCTTTGTCAGTAATTAATTCGTGATTATCTTCTGCTACGGCATAGGCTTTAATAATTGAGCGGATTTCTTCAAGTTGAGACGGCAACATAAATAACAGCATGTGCCAATGAGGTGTACCATCATGATGCGGTTCAGCAACGCGCATCCCAAAGACACGCAAATCTTTACGGTGTAATTTTGCTCTTATTTTACTCCATAGCTTACAAAGGTATTTTTGTGTGTCAGCAGGACTGCAACCATTCCATTTACGGTTACGATAACCGTGTTTTGTTGTCGCATGATATTTAGACGGGGCGGTTAATGTGTAAAACTCACCGACATAACCTAATTCATTACAGATATCTTCAAAACCACGAATACGCACCATCATTTCAGTGCGCTTAATCGCAGGGTTGGCCACACTGCCATAATATTTATCAATCAAGCTGACGCGATTCCCTTCCTCGTCTTCCAGCTCCATGGATTTTAAAAACTCACGTGTCCGATTTTTTTGCTCTTTCCATTCGTTGATGGCGGTTTTACTCGCATAGATATTGGCTTTCTTGCTGACCAAATTGATTGCAATGCTTAAATGCTCACGCCATTGAGAAGCATATTTGCGTAAACGGTTAAGCCACCATTTATCTGACATCATGCGAGAAATAGCCGAATCAGCATCTTTCTGATTAAAATAGCGTGTGGTTAATTTTGCCCATCTAGGCACATCTTGTTTAAAACCTGCGGTTATTTTTGAAGCATGTAAAAAAAGTTTGTAGGTTAATTTCAATTCACTATCAATGATATTTTCTTTACCTGCTAACATAAGCTGTTCATTCATTAAGTTAGCGATATCCCATGCAAGATTTTCGATATCTTTTTTTGACATATCAGGCAGGTGATTAAAACGGTTGAAGAAATTACAGTTTTCTACCGTCATTGCAGGCAAAGCATAACGGTCAGTGATCATTTTTATTCTTGGGTAGGTTCTTTCAACAAAAGTTTTCGCAAGATATGCATTAGCGCGTTTGCGACCTTGTTCTTTATCTAAATCGCTATATCGCTTGTTAACAACGATTTGTACTAATTTAGGTTGTTTAGATAATAAGGCTTCCGCATCATGAAACGCCTTATGCTCACGTTCCTTTTGATGGATTTGCTCGTAGGTTTCAAATGGACGTTCAATAGGTTTTGAGGGTTTATCCCATGGTGATACTCTTATATTATGAAATTTTGATGATGCTGAAATAGTCATTTTTAATATCTCAATATAAGGATTTGAAATGGAACATCGATATACACGTGATTGCCCCCGTCCAGACTACGATGAAAAAATTACCGAATGGCTAAATAAACAAAGTAGAAACAGTTGTTCATCAATGTCTTACCCCGTTGCGCTCTATCATGGTGGTTACATTTATCGTTGCATTAAGGGTTCAGGACTTGGTGATTACGTTTCTATATGTGAATTTCTAAAATCTCTTAACTTAGTCAATATGATTGCGGATGATGCTACTTTTCGGGGTTATGATGCCGTGTTCTCAACAATCCCTGACAAGGTTGATTTACTAAAAAGAAAATTTTCACTCTCAGACATCCCTAGAAACGAACCAGCAAAATAACTGCAAGCGATACAGTGATCTTCTGTATCGCCTTTTTTTTCATGAAAAGTTCTCACTAACTAACTCTTGCGCTTGACGTTCTAGCTCTGATGCTTCACTTTCCAACAGTTCAGCAACGTCGGCATAATCCATTTTGTTTTGAATGATAAGACTAGATAACTTGCGAATACGGGATGCGTATTTATCCGCACAGGCTTGCTTTTGCTCATTACGTGCTAACGCTAATGTGGAATCTAAAACAATAGCGTGTTCGTTATTAGCAATTTGTGCAGGCATAAAAGTGGGCGTTGGTATTGATGTATTCATAGTTAATTTCCTTTATTTAGGTTACAAAAATCCCTGACCGATTAAGGCCATTTATTTTTACTTTGGGTTTAATTAATTATTGAGGTAATGCTAATTGTTTAGGTAATAATGCCGTAACGGCTTTAATATGATTAATGGCTTTAATAATGTCGAAAATTTCTTCTGTTTTAAAATCTTCAAATTTTAAATCATGTCTTTCTTTTGGAATGCCTGCCATATATAAAATAACACCTAAGAATTTTTTATTTTCTTGGTAGCAGTCATCAAATCTATCACGCATATCAAAAAAGAAGCGTTTTAATTCTTCATTTTGTAAACCAAAGTGGCGAGAACGTAATTTAGCGGTATGATTTAATCCATCGACACGTTGAGCAACTGGAATATGAAAAGCACGTTGTTCATTTTCAACTTGATTCTGATACATAACAACCTCACTTAAAATGGTATTTCGTCACAATCAATTTCTAAACTTTCGCAGACAATAATAAATTCATGCGCAAAAGATTTTAATTCATCATGAATAAGGTCTACACATAAACCATTATTTTGTGCATTGTTAACTGCATCTATTAATTGCTCGCGTAACATTTGTTTTTTAGTCTGTAATTCTTTTAACCCTTTCGTTATGCAATTTTGTTTATATATATATTCAGATAAGTCTTTTTTTAAATAAGCCGTCTCGTCGCCTTTATTACTAAAATCGAACCCTATTTTCACTTCGATATTATTATTTTCAGTTAATTTTTTTAAGCGCTCTATTTGATGCTCTTTCGCACCTGGTAAAATCTCATCAAACATATTTTCTTTATACATAAACACCTCTAACTTAAAGCTGATATTAATAAATAACCCATAAATAAAATAAAGCTAACAATATAAATAGAATTTTTATTTTCATTTTTAAATGAATCACTGGATAATTTATATTTGTGTTGTTGAAGCTGTAATGAATTTAATTTCATTTTAAAACCTCACATCATTGATGGGCTAAGATTGGTTACTGCATCCACTGCACAGACGAACGCTGGATTAGTATGTAATCTTGCGGATAGTGTTATTCCTGCCAACGTTAAACAACGAATTGCTGTATTAACAGAGCGTTTAAAATCAGCGACTCGCGCATTATTTAAATTACCGCCTGAAACTGTATTAGTTGCTAACTTCCCAACCTCACCGACTGCCGTTAATAAATATGCGGGTACATTAGAATCGCATGCTTCGTTAACGGGGACTGACGGCTGACACTGCATCTGTTCTAGAACTCCATCAAGAATAGAAGCGTCCTCAGTTGCATCAGTCAACTTCATTAAATCAATACAAGTTAATTGATGCGGTTGTTCAGGATTTAACTTATTACGCAACATTTGCGCATTCATACCGATGCTTTCTGCTATTTGTACTAAATCCCCTTTGTGGGTATTTGCGAAAGCACGACATGCATTATCAAAGTGCGCTTGTTTGGAAACCTGATAATCAAACATGGTGTTTATTCTCAAAATGCGAAAGACTAGCCCTGCTGATTAGACTGAAACGAAATATTACAGCCCTCAGAAGCTTCTACGTACAGGGCAAGCATGTTAATAAAAACAGTTCCCTTTTTCATGGATGCACTTTTTTTGCGAACAGGTAAGCGACCATCTTTAATCATATCTCTTACGGTTTGCTTAGGTAGGTTAAAGCGTTCCATAAACCCTTCTAGCGTTAGATACGGCTCAGGAATGCTGATTGTAATATTTGGTCTCATAAGGCAAAATCCCCTATTCGGTTTAATTCGATGCTATTCAGTTTCATTCGTGTAAAACAAAGAGATTAAAGAGAGAATACTTTACGTAAAACGAATCGTCAATACCGAATAGCATAAAACTTGGTTTAACGCGAATTCAGGAAGATATGAATGAATAGTGCATTTGATTTTATATCATGTGACAACAGCGGTGAGGTTTTAGATAGAATCATAGAAGCTTATGGTTTCTCATCAAAAATAATGCTCGCTCAACATTTCAATATGGTTGCTAGTAGCTTATCTGGTAGATATAAACGAAATATATTTCCTGCAGATATGGTTGTTAGATGCATGTACGAAACAGGTGCTAATCTTGAATGGTTAGCATTTGGTGAAGGGAAGCCATTTAACTATGAAAAAATAGATAATCTAAAAATTCCCAACTTTAGTTTAAATGATGGTCAACTCATACCTTCAGACCATATTATGTTTGATAAAGTCATTTTCCCCAATCAATCCCCTTTACCATCCGAACCAATATCAATCCAAGATGGAAATAATTATTTCATTATTGATAAAAAATTTAATGAGGTATTCGATGGAAAATGGCTCATTGAGTTTGATGAAAAAAATAGCATTAGAGAACTAACTAGAATGCCAATGCAACGCGTTAGAGTTTCTGGCGTTGGAATGGCTTTTGATTGTGAAATATCTGATATAAAAATTCACGGTCGAGTTATTACTATTATTGAAAACCAGTGACTAGATAAGGATTATCAAGATTCAGGGGATTCTTTCCATACTAACTTTGTAGCTTTTTTACGATAGGACTGATATAGACATGGAAAAATTTCACTTAGAAATGGTTGGGGATAGCGCCCCTGTGCTAGATCGCATAATAGAGGCTTATGGTTTTAGCTCTAAAATAATGCTCGCTCATCATTTAGAAATGGCATCGAGTAGTTTAGCTGGAAGATATAAGAGAAATATTTTTCCCGCTGATTTAGCTGTCAGATGCGTAGCTGAAACTGGCGTCAGTCTTGAGTGGTTAGCGAGAGGTAATGGAAAACCTTTTGATTATGAGAAACTAGACAATTTAAAAATTCCTAACTTTCAACTAAAAAATGGCCAACTCATACCCTCAGACCATATTATGTTTGATAAAGTCATTTTCCCCAATCAAGCTCCTTTACCATCCGAACCGATATCAATCCAAGATGGAAATAGTTACTTCATTATTGATAAAAAATATAACGATGTTTTCGATGGAAAATGGCTCATCGAAATTGATGGAAAAAATAGTATTAGAGAACTGACTAGAATGCCTATGCAACGCGTTAGGGTTTCTGGCATTGGAATGGCTTTTGATTGTGAAATATCTGATATAAAAATTCATGGTCGAGTAATTACTATTATTGAAAACCAATAAGGAATTGATAATGAAATACCTAATGTTAACAATCGGATTGTTATTATCTCTAAATGTATCTGCAAAAATGAGTAACTGCGATATTGCAAAAGAAGCCTTTAGAGATTCAGCTTCATTGATGAGCGATGCTGTTCTTTTTGCTATGAATAGCGACGGAAAACCTGGTGAATATAGTTACTATCACACCTGGTATGAGAACTACTATCCTAAAAAAATTGCTTCCATTAAAGGCAGATATGACTCCTATACAAAAAAAGTGGATAGTAACAACCCAATATTTTTAGGTATTACCTCAATTATTCAGGCTAACAATTTTGCAAAAGCAATGGATTTATATTTAGAAGATAAATCTAATAAAGATAAACTAAAAGAAGCACAAGAATTATATAACTCTATGTATCAGCAATTAGTTAAAGACTGCGGAAAAATTTAATCTCATGTCGATAACAAAACAAGTTGATGGTCGTTGGTTAGTTGAGCTATACCCCAACGGCCGAACTGGTAAGCGAATTAGAAAAATATTCACCACAAAAGGCGAAGCTATCTCATTCGAGCGTTATGTTATTGAGCAAACCGTTGATAAGCCATGGTTAGGTGAAAAAGAAGATAAACGCACACTCTCTGAATTAGTAAACATTTGGTTTGGTGGGCACGGCATCACATTAAAAGATGGTGAAAAACGGAAATCAGCAATGCTTTTTGCTAGTGATGCGATGGGTAAACCATTAGCTACTGAATTTAATGCCCAGTTGTTTTCAGCCTATCGAGAAAAAAGATTAAACGGAAAAATTACTCGAACGGATAGAGTAAAATCCATTTCTCCAAGAACAATTAACCTTGAACTGGCATATTTCAGAGCAATGTTTAATGAGTTAATTAGACTAGGAGAATGGAAAAGCGATAATCCATTAAAGAGCATTCGTGAATTTCGCACTGACGAAACTGAAATGGCTTATTTAACTGATAATCAAATATTAGACTTATTAGATTCTTGTCAAAAAAGCCAAGCTGATGACCTTTTGATTATAGTAAAAATAGCGCTATCAACAGGTGCAAGATGGTCAGAAGCTGAAAACCTTACTATGTCACAAATAACACCCTATAAAATTACATTCACTAAAACTAAAGGAAAAAGGAATAGAACCGTTCCTATTTCGGAAGAACTCTACAATGAGATACTGGAATGTAGAAAAAAACAAAAAGGTAAATCCAAATTATTCACCCCTTGTTATTCAGCATTTAGGACAGCAATCAAAAGAGCAAAAATAACACTTCCCGATAGCCAATCGTCTCACGTTCTACGCCACACTTTTGCATCTCACTTCATGATGTCAGGTGGTAATATTTTAGTGCTACAACGAATCCTTGGCCACACTGACATAAAAATGACAATGAGATACTCTCACTTTGCTCCCGAGCATTTAAATGATGCAGTGTTATTCAACCCCCTACAAAAAATAAAGTGGCGACAAAATGGCGACACAAAACCCCAATAACCGATCTATAACGTTCTATTTCGTTTTATAACTAATTGTATTTATTGCATCTTGTTGTTTTTAAAGACTATATTAAGCTACTCATAATCGCTTGGTCACTGGTTCAAGTCCAGTAGGGGCCACCAAATTTTAGCTGTTAAATCAGCGCATTAAGCCACTTCTTAGCAAGTGGCTTTTTTGTTTTTATGGGCGAAGCTGAGTGTTGCGCTATTTTTCTAATTATTCGCTATAACCTTCTATAAAAACCTACTCCACATTTTGATATCACTCATCCATCTTTGTTGTTCAATATCCTCAATATCAATTCATATAGAATGATAGTTGTATTTAAGGTGTCTGTATCGAATTCACTCTTTACAAGAAAAGTGATAGATCTTTTAATATTTATACTTTTATAACTATATTAGAGTATCTTAATTGGAATATTTAAATTAGAATACTTAAATTAGAATATCTTAATCTTTTTTCGATTTATTTAACTCTGAGGTGATAAAGCAAAATGCTAAATAACAGTAGAAATAAATCACTTTTTTTATCAATTTTAAATTTTCATGAATTTATTTTAGATAAAATAATCGAATTTTTAGTTATAGATAATATCTAATAATTCCTAGCATCATAAAAAACTTCAATTTAAAACAATCATAAAAAGAAAGTTTTATAAAAAATTAATTATTAAATTAACTTAACTTTGACCCAAAACAAATCTCACTTACTACTTTATAGTGTAAATAATTAAAATAAAAAAAATAAACTTATTTTTTTACAAAAATAAACCACAAGTTAATTGTGTATTATTTATAATAATTGCTTATTATTATTTATTTATAAAAAACAAATAAAACGAGTATTTTAATATTTTAAAGAAACGCAACCACATGTTATATTTATAAAATATAAAAAAACATACTTATACGACAATCTAATAGAGAATAACTATTAATGACTTAAATAAAAAAACAATAAATTAATATACACTTATTAGGTGTTTTGTTTTTGATGAAATATTACAATCACCACTTTTCGGTGTCTTGATTTTATAAAACATCTCGAGTAAATTATTTAGTCGAGAACATAATGAAATAAATTATTTTATTATGCTCATTAAAAATGACGACTAGGTAATTAATAAAATTATATGAATAGGTAAATAAACCATGTGATTACTGTAACAAATGTGATATTAGACTTTTTTCATAAAAGTAGTCGAAAAAGAAATAAATAGAGTTTATAAAAACACGATCAATGGATTAATGACTGTTAAAAAACTGGCTTAGTTATTAAATGTTTCCAAACAACAAATATCTAGATATGAATGCGATATTTGTAATATTACAGCCGACACACTCGTTATTATACTTGATATCCTAAACGTCTCTATTAATGAATTTATCAAAAATGTAAATTTAAACACTTTTGATAATAAAATACCTGAAACCAAGAATTTCTTTAATACTTCTATTTTAATGAATAATTAATAAATATTGCATAATAAATGATTTTTATTTTCACATTAAGCTAAAAATTTATTTCATTAGTTTTTCCCTAATGAGTAAACATAATATTCCTTTATTTAAAATAAAAAGGAACATTATGTTTATCTTATTATGGAAATAAGATACCTATGTCCATCATTTTTAAAAGTGCTCATCCGTTAGAGTCAATAAGATGTTACTTATATTATAGAGGAAAAGTATGAAAAAGGTTATTGTTGCTACTTTAATTACTACTGCCGTAGCTTTAAGCTCATCAGCATTTGCTGCTGGTGGACAAGGTCAAGGTTCTGGTCAAGTGAAGTTCCACGGCTATATTATTGATGCTCCATGCTCAATAGAATCAGAAAACCCAATCGAAGTTGATTTCGGCCAAATATCTCGTAAGGCACTAGCCGCTAATAGTAACACTGGTGAAAGTCATGTTAAAACATTTAGCATTGAATTAGCTGACTGTGATATCTCTGACTTAACTGATAAACAAGTTACTACTACATTTAGCTTCACTGATGCTGGTCAAGATACCAACTTAATTGGATTTGATGGCAAAGAAGGAATGGGTGCTGGTATTGCAATTGTTTCTGGTGGCAGCAAAGTAGTGAACAACGTTGCCACTAAACCACACCAATTAAGTACTGGTCCTAACACTCTACAATTCGCTTCTTATGTGAAAGGTCTTGGTGGTACAGGTGATGAGGCTATTAAAGTCGGTGAATTCTACGCAACCGCTAACTTTACTTTAGCATACCAATAAGAAATAGCAGGTCAGTTTTATTAATATAAAACTGACCTGTTCTACTAATTGGAACTATTAATGAAAAAATTGATATCTCTTTTATCATTATTATTAGTCACTTCATATACGTATTCGTCTACAGAACAAGGACATGGTCGAGTTGATATGAGGGGAACTATAGTTGAAACACCTTGCTTAATTGATACGGGAAGTGCAGATCAATCAATAGATTTAGGTATTATTCCTATTTCATATATGTCCCAATATGGTTCATCTCCAGAAAAAGCGTTTTCAATTAAATTGATAGATTGCCAGTTGGTGTCAACAGCAAAAGAAAACTTTCAATGGGAAAGTTTCGATGTAACTTTTGATGGAGCTAATAATGGTAATTATTATACCGTCAATGGAGACGCAAGAGGCGTTGTTTTACAAATAAAAGATACCAGTGAGCAGTTAGCTATACCAGGGAAGAGTATGGATAAAATACAAATCTCACCTGGGGATATGTTTTTAAATTATAAATTAAGACTTATTGCTGATGGCTCTGATATAAGAGCAGGTGATTTTCATACTATTATTATTTATAGAATCAGTTATTACTAATTCTAGTTATTCGGATAATCATAATGTTATTATTGAAAATAAAAAATGTATTAGTAAGAAAGCTGATCATAATAAGTGCCTTTTTTATTTTTAATCCGGCTTATTCAAACACATTTGAATTTAGTTCAAATATGTTTAATTTAGAAGATGGCGAAAATATTGATGTCACCCAGTTTTCAAAGTCAGGGTATATTCTACCAGGAACCTACACATTAAAAATTCAGCTTAACCAAAATGTTATTGCTGAACAACCAATCACTTTTTATGCTGATGAATCTCGAGAAACAGGTAGTTCAGTCTGTTTATCACCAGAACAAGTTTCATTATTAGCCCTAAAACCAGAAATATTGAAACAAATCACTTGGCTAAATGATGAAAGTTGCCTTGATTGGAGTTCACTCCCTGGTGCAACTTATACTGGTGATCTTGGTACATTGACATTACATATTAGTATGCCTCAAGCCTATATCGAATATTCAGATGCAACATGGGAGCCAGCTTCACGTTGGGATGAAGGTATCTCTGGACTTATATTTGACTACAATATAAATGCTAAAACAAATAGACCTCATAAGTCAGGAAATAATACATATTCATTAAATAGTAATGGTGTTACTGGTATTAACTTAGGTGTTTGGCGTGTTCGTGGTGATTGGCAAGGACGTTTAAACCATGGTACAGGATCTGAAGAGACTGTAAATACAGATTTTAAGTGGAGCCGATTTTATGCTTATCGCGCAATTTCCCAGCTAAAAGCTAAATTAACGTTGGGAGAAGTTTATTTAGAATCTGATCTATTTGATACATTTAGATTTATTGGTGCGGTATTAGGTTCTGACTTATCTATGTTACCACCAAATTTACGTGGATATGCTCCAGAGGTTAATGGTGTCGCACAGACCAGTGCTCAAGTCATTATTTCGCAACAAGGACGAATTATTTATCAGACCCAAGTTGCCGCCGGACCTTTTAGCATTCAAGATTTAAGTAGTGCAGTTAGTGGTACTTTAGACGTTAGAGTTGAAGAGCAAGATGGACGTGTTCAAGAATATCAAGTTAATACTGCGACAATCCCTTATCTAACTCGTCCTGGACAAGTGAGATATAAAGTCGCTTTTGGACGCCCAGCAGATATGGATCACCGAGTTAATGGGGATGTGTTTGCCACAGGTGAGTTCTCATGGGGTGTAACAAACGGTTGGTCACTATTTGCAGGTAGTATTAATAGCCAAAATTATAATGCGTTTTCTGCTGGTTTTGGACGTGATTTACTTATATTTGGTGCACTGTCGTTTGATGTAACTCAATCTATTGCTAAGCTTTATAATGGTGGTAACAAAGATAAGTACCAAGGTCGTTCATATCGAATTAGTTATTCGAAAAGATTTGATGATATAGATAGCCAAATACAATTTGCTGGATACCGTTTTTCTGAACGTGATTTTATGAGTATGTCTCAATTTTTAGATGCTCAACAAAATAATGGTATTCGGGAAAATCACCAAAAAGAATTATATACCGTTACACTAAGTAAAAACTTTAGAGATTATCGACTTTCAACAGGTTTAAATTATCGTTACCAAACATATTGGAATCAGCCTGACCAAAACCGTTATGATTTCACTGCAATAAAATATTTTGACATCGGTAATTATAAAAATTTATCTTTATCATTAAGTCTCTTTAGAAATAAAAGTAATTGGGGTAATGACCAAGGTGCTTATGTAAGTATGACCATGCCTTGGGGAACTGGTGGTAATTTAAGTTACAGTTCAAACATTGATAATGATAATAATATTTCAAATAGCGTTGGTTTCTTCAATCGTGTTGATGATAATACTTCATATAGAATAAGTGCGGGTAATCAACGTAAAGGTGGTCTTGCTAACGCTTATATTTATCATGAAACGAATAATGCCACGTTAAGCGGGACAGCTGCTTATGTTCATAATCAATATACTGCATTTGGTTTGAATGTGCAGGGTGGTTTGACTATGACAATGAATGGTGGGGCCATACATAGAAGTAGTTTACCTGGTGGTACACGTCTGTTAGTTGATACCGATGGTGTTGAAAATATTCCTGTTCAAGGATATAGCACTCCTGTCTATACAAATGCTTTCGGCAAAGCTGTTTTACCTGAAGTGAATAGTTATTATAAAAATAAAATTAAAATTGATATTAATAACCTTCCTGAGGATGCCGAGGTTAATGACAACGTATTATTAGCAACGTTGACTGAAGGTGCTATTGGTTATCGTAAATTTGAAGTTAATTCAGGTATGAAATTAATGGTTGTTATTAGGTTAAATGATGGCAGTTATCCTCCTTTTGCAGCTCAAATAACGAATTCGAAAGATAGAAATACTGGCATAGTAGGTGAATTTGGTAATGCTTATATAACAGGTATTAATCCAAATGAATCAATGACTGTTAGCTGGGGTGGAAATAAAAAATGCCAAATTAATTTCCCTGATAAAATAGAAAACAATGGCCAATCTTTAATACTAGTATGTTCCAATGTTAATGAATAAAAATTTAATTCTAATAGAGCTGACGTTATGACTATTCTAAATAAAAATTTTTGTATCGGGTTATTATGTGTTATTTCCACGAGTGCACAAGCAGCACTTTCCTTAGACCGCACAAGAGTGATATTTGAAGGAGATAAAAAATCTGTTTCTTTGAATGTTGCAAATACAAGTGAAAAACTACCTTATCTTGCTCAAGCGTGGATTGAAAATGATAAGGGCGTTAAAATCCAGTCACCATTTGTTGTTGTTCCTCCTGTACAGCGAGTTGAACCTGGAAAACCGACACAAGTTAAAATAGAAGCTATTAATGTCTTACAAACATTACCACAAGACAGAGAAAGTGTATTTTATTTTAATCTAAGAGAGATTCCACCTAAGAGTGAAAAAGCTAATGTTTTACAACTTGCGTTACAAACTAAAATTAAGCTTTTCTATAGACCAGAAAAGTTAATTATGAGTGGAACGGATATTATTAATAATCCATGGCAAGAAAAGGTAGTGCTACAAGAAAATAGTAGTAACTACACTGTTGAAAATCCAACGCCATATTATGTTACTATTGTTAATATGGCAAAGGATGAAAAAAGTAAAACAGATCCTAATTTCAATCCAATTATGTTAGCGCCATTTGGTAAAGATACTATAAATGTTAATCCATCAGTATTAGGTTCTAAACCTGTGATTACGTATATTAATGATTATGGTGGACGTTCTCAGGTATCTTTTTCTTGTGTAAGCAATAAATGCGCTGTAAAAGAAAAAGGCTAATGATGAAACTATCAAATTTTATTTTGTATAAAGTTGTTGGATTAGTTGTTTTCTCTTTATCTTTAAATGCAATGGCACAAAAAGATTCCAATCAAACACTATTCCGACCGTACACTAGTACTGAAGGTATTGATGGTGCTAAAGGGCAACTTTATGTTTATGGTTCTCTTGTTGAAAGTCCTTGCAAGTTGGCAATGACATCTAAATATCAAGAAATTGATTTAGGTATTATTGGTACTGCTGAACTTCAAAATATTGGGAAAGTCGATAAATCAATACCTTTTTCTATTGAACTAATAGATTGTATTAGAACACCAGCAAGTGCAATAAATAAAAAGTTAGATACTTCTTTTTGGAGTCATATACAACCATCTGTTAAAATAAATTTTTATGCCAAAACAGTTCCTTTTTACCCTAATCTAATTTCTGTTACTGGCGCAGAAGGTTTTGGTTTAGCTATTCTCGATAAAGATAAGAAAACAATATCGTTGAATGAATATACGACACCTGAGATTTTGCAGCCTGGGCAAAATATTTTGACTTATAATTTAGCACCTGTACGAATTTCTCAAGATTTAAAAGCGAGCAACTATACAGCGATTATTTACTTTTTACTATCTTATGAATAGAGATATTTATTATGAAAATGATAAAAGAAATAATTTTAATAATATTTGCTCTTATATTTATACCTAATATTTCCTATTCTGCTTCTTCAGGAAATAATCAGACTAATATCTATATTCATGGTTCAATATTAAACGCTCCTTGTAAAATAAGAAATAAGATTATAAATGTAGAATTTGGCGATATTATTGGCAAATATCTTTATATACACGATAGAACACGTAGTATCCCTTTTTCTATTGAATTAGATGATTGTAAAACTGATATAGCCAATTCTGTTATTGTTACTTTTACTGGAAAGTCTTCTTCCGGTGAGGGGTTAGGTGGTTTTCTTGCATTAGATAGCAGTAGTGTCGCCTCTGGAGTAGGGATTGGGATAGAAACAGATAATGGAAAATTTTTACCCCTAAATCAAAGCACAAAGGCTATGAATTTAATTAGTGGCTATAACGCTTTAGCTTTTAAAGCCTTTGTTAAAGGTGATGATAGAGTATTAAGGAATAAGTCACTAGGTTTTGGTGAGTTTTTGGCGACAGCTACATTCGAATTGGAATATCCATAAGGTCATATATTATGAGAAAGTTATTTGTATTTCTATTATTTTTCCCTATGCTATCTTTTGCTAATAATGCTTGGTATGTAAGTATTCCTAAATATAGAATTAATCCAAGTGCTCCACAAGGTAAACAGTTCGAATATACTTCAGTTTTATATTTAAGTGAAGAGGGTTTAAAATCGAAAGAACCCTTAAATGCTAATTGTTTGAACGGGTGTTGGGTAGGCATAAACACGCAGACTTTATCTCGTGGTCCTGATGATTTACGTTATCTTGATTCAGAACAAGAAAATATTTATTTTAAAGGTACAACTGTTGGTGACGCTTTAACTGCAATGTATGAGCGTTTGGGCTCCTACTATTATGTAAATCAAGCAACAGCACCAAATAGAACAAGCGAGGGTATCACATGGTGTGGAGCAATTGGTATATCTACATCAGGTATTAATATGTCATATAAAATAATGTCAGGGGGCGAGTGCAGTAGTCTACCTAATCCGCCTGATGTAGAATGTTCTTTAGAAACCGCTGGTATTGATTTGGATCACCGCGAACTCGTTGTAGATGAAGTTGCAGGAAATACTGTGTCTGGTGATTTTATCGTTCGCTGCAACCAAAACGCTGAGATGTATTTATCGTTAATGAGTCCTAATGAAGAAAATAGTAATCCTAATATAGGTACTAGAGTAAGATTAAGAGAAAATGAACTATATAGCATACTCACTATTAATGATAAACCAGCTGTAAATAGGACTCTGTTTAATCTATCTGCTAATGATAACAGATTTACGGTTACATCCACTCTTTTCACTCCTACAGGTCAAGTAGAGCCTGGACCATTCTCAGCTTTTGCTTTTGTTGTTATGTCGTATGTATAAAAAATTTTTATACATTTCATCTCGAGTGAGTTGTTGTGTAAAAGTTAAAAGAATTCTTTACTCGCACTCATCAAGGCAAATTCGTAATACGCGCTTTTTTATCTGATATACCGTATATTTTTATTCCTCACTATCAACTGATTATCTAGACTGATACAACAAAAAAGAAAAATACGCTTAAAAAAATAAAGCTCACTCTAATATCTCGATTAAAGTGAGCTTATTTTACATATAATATTAAGTGACTAATTTAACTTATTAGTCTTATTCTTTAACCTTAAAGATCGACACTTTATCAGTTAAGTTTTGTGCTTTTTCATCTAAAATCATTGTTGAAGTTGCACCTTGTTCAACTAAGGTCGCATTTTGCTGAACAACAGAATCCATTTGGTTAATAGCTACTGCGATCTGTTCAATACCCACTTTTTGCTCTTCTGATGCAATACTAATACCTTGCATGATATCGCTAACTTTAGTAATAGAAGAGACGATATCCTGCATATGCTCGCCAGTTCTATTTACTAATTCTCTACCATAAGCCACATCCGCAACGGATTCTCTGATAATTTGGTTAATTTCACGTGCAGCATCTGCACTTCTCGCTGCTAAATTTCTCACTTCTGTTGCAACAACCGTAAATCCACGGCCTTGCTCACCAGCACGTGCAGCTTCAACGGCGGCATTTAATGCCAGAATATTAGTTTGGCTTGCTATGTTATTAACCACATCATTGATTTCAGCGACTTTTAATGTTCCTACCTCAATTTTCTTCATTGAGTTAATCGCATCATTCATAATGTTAGAACCATCAATTGCTAAATCGCGGGTTTCTGCGGTAATCGAGTTTGCTAAAATCGCATTATCAGTATTATTTACTACTGCAATTTTTATCTCTTCCATACTTGCTGCTGTTTGTTGCAGAGCACTTGCTTGCTCTTCAGTACGTGAAGAGAGATCTTGGTTGCCAGACGCAATTTCTGCTGAACCTTTTTTGATCTCTAGTGCTTCTTCTTTAACAAGTTGAATAGTCGATGTTAGTGCAGTTTGCATGTCACCCACATTAGAGAACAAGGTGCCAAACTCATCATTTCGTTTCTTAGGTAGCGTAAAACTTAAATCTCCCTCTCCCACTTTCTGCAAAATGGCTGATAATGTATTCAAATTAAAGATAAACGTTTTATTGACCCAACGGATGACAATATAAAGAAGAACAAGAATGATCCCCAGTGCAATAATCGTTGTGTAAAGTGACAACTGTACCATCCAAACTTGCTGCGCTTTAATGTCATCATTCACACCTTTAGTGATAATAAGATATTCATCAAAGAGATCAGATAAGCGATTAAAATCATTGGAGAGGTTTGATTCTGTGTAATCTAGCGTATCGATAGGTGCAATCAGCTCATCGAGAAGATAATAGAATAGCACTGATAATTGTTCTGAATTACGTTGAGCATCAGGACTTATCTTCTTCACGCCTACCCAATGTGTAATCGTTGCTTTTGATTTTGTCGCCAGCTCTTTTGCTTCAGTAACAAGTGATTTAATTGTTTCTTGCTTATTCACATCCGTCATTGTTTTCAACAACATCAGGTAGTTGACGTGAGAACGAATGGTCGCTAATTCATACCTTGCTTCTTGTACACTATTCAATCTGGTATTCAAGGAATCCAATGATGCAAAGTTTTCTTGCATTCTATAAATAAAAAACGACGACAATACAGATGATAATAAGAAAAGAACTAATAGTATGATAGAACCTACTTTAGCTGATCTTTCAATACTCATGAAATAATCTACCCCGGCAATAAAATATTACAAATGTACTCATTTATCGGCACGAAATAGATTTTATTTACTCATTAATCAGAATTATCAATACAAACACTTATTACAATTCTCAATCCATGATATCCATTGGTTTTTTACTCTGTTTTTAAACAGTTAACGAAAATAATATACCACAATGAAATAGTATTTCAGTGTTATTAGTTAGTAGGCAACTAAATTTTGACTTTAATTAAAACTAAAAATAAGTCAAAAATTTAAACGCAGAAAAAAACAATAAACATTGAATACTCTATAAATATAAAAGCGATAAATTAATATTTTTTAATAATACTAATCCATCAATAATTAATATCTACATTTAAAATAATCAGCGATTTGTTTTATAAGATATCTTTTTTATTAGTTACATAAATAATTTGTACTTGTACACATAAAAATTAGTGATTTTGAATAACCAATAGACACGCTGTCTCATTTTGAGAACAGTGATATAATAAGTTTAATGAACTTAAAAACTCTGATGATTTACGGAGCCTTACCCTGTATGCAACCCCAATTTGAAAACGCGAAAAACACCGTAAAAACGTTATCAGTGTTTGATTTTGATGGCACGCTAACCTATCACGACAGTTTTATCCCTTTTCTAAAATTCGCCTTTGGCAAACGTAAATTCTCACGCCGTTTGATTAAAATGGTATTACCAACATTACGTTGTTTTAGACGCAAACTCACGCGCGATGAGTTAAAAGAAGTGTTGATTAAAACCTTCCTAACCAATATTGATGAGCAATGGTTAAAAGAAAAAGCAGAAGAATTTTGCAAGCTTTACTGGAGCAAATTAATGCGTCCTACAGGCTTATTAGCTGTTGCTGAAGAAGTGAAGAATAATGCTGAAGTGACGATTTGCTCTGCATCACCTGCAATGGTATTACAGCCATTTGCTGACCGCTTAGGCATTAAATTAATTGGTACAACACTTGAAGTGGTTGAAGGTGTATTAACAGGTAAAATTATTGGTAATAACTGTCGTTGTGGTGAAAAAATCAAACGATTAGAAAATATTTATGGGGATTTGACACAATATCATTTAAGAGCTTGGGGAGACTCTCGTGGCGATCATGAATTGCTTTTTGCCGCACAAGATCCTCATTGGCGTCACTTTCATACAGATCGTCGTAAAACTAAAAATTCGCCAATCAAAATTACGACAAAAAAAGAGTCATAATAACTTACTCTTTTCTTATCAACACAAACCATAGCCCCCGCAAAAGCGAGGGCTATATGATAGAGTCTTAGATATTTACGCCGTGCTGTGATGCTAACGCACTTAAACCACCCGCAAAACCTTGACCAACTGCTTTGAATTTCCACTCTGTACCATGGCGATATAACTCACCAAAGATCATTGCAGTTTCTGTTGATGCATCTTCAGAAAGATCAAAACGTGCAATTTCAGTGTTATTGTCGTTGTTATAAACGCGCATAAAACTGTTGCTAACCATACCAAAGTTTTGTTTACGGTTTTCTGCATCATAAATAGTAACCGCGAATACTAGTTTTTTCACTTCAGCAGGGACTTTTGATAAAGTGATTTTGATTTGCTCATCATCACCGTCGCCTTCCCCAGTACGGTTATCTCCTTGGTGTTCAACGCTTCCACATTGACTCACTTTGTTATTAAAGAAGATAAAACTGGCGTCTGAAAGTACTTTTCCATCTTCACCTACCATGAATACTGACGCATCTAAGTCAAACTCTGCGCCATCTGTCACACGGGCATCCCATCCTAGACCAACCATAGCAACCGACATTGTTGGTGCTTCTTTAGTCAGAGAAACATTACCACCTTTAACGAGGGAAACTGCCATATCAAAGCTCCTACTTTATTGAATAAACTGGCAATCACATCTTATGACTACCAGTGTAGTTAGTATTTTATCGATCCGCTATCAAGAGGCATTAATACCGTATTGAGCACAAACTGAACCTAAGCCCCCTGCATAACCTTGACCTACAGCACGGAATTTCCACTCTGTACCATGGCGATATAACTCACCAAATAACATTGCAGTTTCCGTTGAGGCATCTTCCGTTAAGTCATAACGAGCCACTTCGATTTGGTTGTCATCATTAACTAAACGAATAAATGCACCTGATACTTGGCCAAAGCTTTGGCGACGTGCTTGCGCATCATGGATAGTGACAACGAAGATAACCTTATCGACATCATTTGGGATCATGTCTAATTTGATTTTCAGCGCTTCATCATCACCATCGCCTTCACCTGTGCGGTTATCGCCAGTATGAACAACAGAACCATCAGCAGATCTTAAATTGTTATAAAAAATGAAATCGGCATCGCTACGCACTTTTCCATTTGCAGCTAACAAAAATACAGATGCATCTAAGTCAAAATCTTGACCATCTGTAGAACGGGCATCCCAACCAAGTCCGACAAGGACGTTTTTCATCGTTGGGGCTGCTTTGCTCAGAGAGACATTACCACCTTTAGAAAGAGAAACGCTCATTTTATAACCTCTTTAGTTTTGTTTTTAATATTCTGATTTCTCAAGAATATTTATTAATTTGTCTTACCTTGATCATCTTTTTTTTCTGGGAATACAAAACTTGCAATAATCCCCAGAGCAAGAACACCTAGCACAACAAATAAGCTAGTTGTCGCGGAAATGCTGTATCCATGTTGCCAGATATGGTCTGTTGCATTTAAACCTAGTTTTACGGCAATAAAGAACAACAACACAATAACCGCTTTTTCAAGGTAAACCAGATACTGTTTTAACGCTTCTAACACGAAGTAAAGCGTACGTAAGCCTAAGATTGCGAACATCATTGCACTATAGACAATAAGGGGTTCACGGCTTACTGCGATAATAGCGGGAACCGAGTCGAAAGCAAACATCACATCGGAAAGCTCTACAACAGCCACACACAACATAAGTGGTGTTGCATATAACGCAGCTTTTGTACCACGACCGATAGTAATCTCTTTGTTTTCTGGTTTTGCTAATTCAGCATCAACTTCTTTTTGTGTTAATAAGAAAGCGTGTCCAGTGATTTTTGGCCATATAGGGAAAAATCGTTTAACTAAGCGATAAGCAAGATGTTGTGAATAGTCTTCAATCTCTTCACTGTCATCACCGCTTTTCAGCATCATCACTGCCGTCCAAGCAACGATTAAGGCGAATACTATCTCAACATATGGCCCTAAACTTAGCAGTCCTGTACCGATGGCAACAAAGATCCCACGGAAAACGATAGCACCGATAATACCCCAATAAAGAACGCGGTGACGGAAGCGATCAGGTACCGCAAACCAAGAGAAAATCGCCATCATGACAAACAAGTTATCAACGGAAAGCACTTTCTCTAATGCATAACCTGTTACGAATAAGCTCGCAACTTCTGCACCATGGTGAATATAAAGGAATCCTGCGAATACCATTGCAATGGCAACCCAGAATATAGACCAAAAGATGGCATTCTTTAACGTTACTGGCTTATCTGCACGATGCATAAATAAGTCGATAAAAATAGCGCCAATCGCAAGTACAACAAAGACAATGACAGTTTCTGTCGGAAAACCAATATGTGTGGATACCATAATAATTCCTGAACGGTTCCCTATATAAAATTAATTACAAACCAAATTCTGCGGGCTGAAAGCCTAATGCAATGGCAATAGCACGCACAGCTTCTTTTTCATCATTGTCAAAATCACCATCACTTTTCGCAACAGCAATACCGACACGAATAGCTAATTGCGCAGCTTCTGGCTGATCTTTCATTGCCAGAATATACTTCATGGTTTCGCCTTTACCGACTTCAGTATCGAATTCGAAACTCAAGATTAGCTTATTAAAGAATTCGATAACTTCAGAAGTATCAAAAACTTTAAGTTCATCCGATGCTTTTAAAAAACCAAGCATCTTCTGTTTTTCTTCAGAACTGACACCGTCACTCGCAATGGCAATACGCGCACAAACTGCAACAGTACCTTGCATAAATTTTTTATTTTTAAAGCGACCAACTTGCTTGGCTAACTCAGAACGGCTTGTATTAAAACCTTCTTTTAATTTATTAAAAAAACTCATGTTATTTTTCCTTATATCTACTTGATCACTTAGAACCCGCTGTCCAGCGAAATCCCCACCCATACGCATTATCCATATCACGGTGGCCTTTAAAAAACTCATTGAGACGTTCAACTTTTATTGATCCGTTCTCATTAACTAGTCGGGCAATAGCACACATACCACGACCATTATTACCGTCAGTTAAGCGTGTTTCGATAGGTGGCTGATCAGGTACATGAATGGTAACCACACCATCCGTTTTGCTCCAATTCGGTACACCTTCATAAATAAACGCGAAAATAAGCACTTGCTTAATATTTTTCCATTCACGCCCATTCACAAAGATCCATTCACCACCAGCAACATCTCCGGTACGATCATCACCTTGCAATTCAACATAAGGAATTCGATTGAAATCGCCAAACCCGTTTCCTAATGCTTGAATAACGGACTTATGTCCTTGCTGAAGTTCAACAAATGCACCAATATCTAAATCGATACCTTTGTTGCCACCGAACAAACCACCTAATAACCCAGAGCCCCCACTTTTACTTTCGCGGTGCCAATCAAGGTTGATTCGAATTTTACCGAAGTCATCTTTCTTCGTTAGGCTGATTGCTGGTTTCTCTTTAGTTAAAGAAACTTTACTTAAGTTCACCGAATTTGGCGCTGGAGCAGGAGCTGGTTTCGGTGCTGGTGCTGGTGCTGGTGCTGGTGCTGGTGCTGGTTCAGAGTCTGCAATATCAACACCAAAATGTTCAGCTAATGGCTGTAAACCACCGTTAAATCCTTGAGCGATAAAACGGAACTTCCAGCTACCATTACGACGATATAATTCACCTAAAATTAATGCTGCTTCAGAACGACCGTTAATATCAACATTACCATTCGCGACAACTTCATTATTAGCATCAACTTGAATTGATAATCGTTGTAAATTTGCAATAGTTTGTTGACCGTCACAAGTCGCTGTAAACGCGATTTTTTCAACATCTGGACGTAAACGCGTTAAATCTACAGTAAAAGATGTGCTGTTTCCTGCTGTTGCATAGATAACCGTACGATCATCATTAGCAGTCTGTCCATAAAACACCATATCGGTGTCGCCTTTCACTTTACCGGACGCATAAAGCCTAAAAGCAGACACATCAACAGGAGCACCTGATTGAATTCTAATGATTAATGTCTGATTAGGAACAGGTAAGTTCCCACCTGGAGTCATATTCATTTATCGCACCACCGTAGCCACAATATCGGGCATCATGTCGTTAATAACACGACCTTTACAAGGCGCACCAAACGCAGTGAAATCCCATTGACCATGATTACGTTGCAAAGAAGCAATCACGATACCGGTATGAGAGCCTTGCTCTGTTAAGGTATAACGCACCAGTTCTTTGTTAGTTGTTTTATCAACAACACGACAGAATGCGTTTTCAACTTCATTAAATGTTTGTCCACGGAAACTGTTTACTGTGAATACCAAGTATTCAACATTTGTTGGTAAACGGTCTAAATCAACGAAAATTGTTTCATCATCGCCATCACCGTCACCCGTTAAGTTATCACCAGAGTGAATAACTGATTGACAACTTGATTTTAATTTTCTAAACCAAATGGTATCGATTTGATTGCCACTTGCGTCAAGCAATACGCAACTTGCATCTAAATCAATAGAACCACCACCACCAAAAAGACCGCCTAATAATCCTTTTTTCTTAATCGGATCCCAGCCCAAACCAAACATTAAATGGCTCAGTGTAGGTGCTTGTTTACTGAGAGAAACTGTTTGATTCTTGCTTAATGAAACCATAATTAAATTCCTTCAGAGGTAGAGTGAAACAATAATGCCATTTGTGATTAATTCCATATCGTGAAAATCATCATATCATGATGAAGTACATGAGCAAGACTATTTTTACCGCCAGAATCTAAAGTTTTGTCAATTAATTGATTTTGTTTGTATTTTTATGAGAGAAAATTATAAAAATACAAAGTAATCATAATAATAACGCTATTTTTTAGTCTAATTTAAACCAAAGTCAAATAAATCATATTATGATTGACACAGTTCTTCGAAATCTTCATGATTATAAGCATTGAACCCTACACTTTTATTTCACGGTATACAGAGTAATGAATAACACAATTTGGTTTATGGAAGGTTTATCATCACAACGCGATATAATTCAAAGTGTTAAAGACTTTGCAAAACAGCAGCACCAAGAAATCTTTGTGCTCGCTTCTCATCGTCATACTCGAAATGAGATTTTATCGCTTGCTGATGGGGCTTTTTATGAACCTCTTGAAGAGACATTACGCTTAAAATTTATCGCTGATGTTGTAAAACAACATCAAGTCAGAGCCATTCATACTGGGCGCAATAGCGCATGGTTTGAATTACACCGCCAAGAAATTGAGTCATTAGGGGTAAAATTAACCACAGGTGCAACTGAGCTAGGACAACTGCAATTAGCTGATAATAAAGTCGCTTTTGCACAAGCTATGGAACAATGCGGTCTTCCTGTTGTACCTTCCATTTACATTGACTCAATCGATGAATTGGAAAAACAAATAAAAAATCCACCTTTTGGTGAGATCCCTTTATGCATTAAGCCAATAAAAGGCATTTATGGAATGGGCTTTTGGCGCTTTGATAATCAGGTTTCACCAATGGCACTGTTTAATCACCCAGAAAATCGCCAAGTCAATCCTCAACAATATCTTGATGCATTAAAAACAGTTGAACACTTTGAACCATTAGTGCTCATGCCTTATTTACCCGGCCCTGAATACTCTGTTGATATGGTGGTTGAACAAGGTGATGTTATTGCAGCTGTAGCTCGACGCAAAGAAGGTGCAATACAGCATTTAGAAATTTCAGGTGAAGCCTATGAATTAGGCAAAGCGTGTGCAACAGCGATGAAAGCCGATGGGCTGGTGAATGTGCAAACTCGAAATAATCATCAAGGTCGCCCGCTGTTACTTGAAATTAATATGCGCCCTTCGGGGGGAATTGGTTATACCCAACATTGTGGAATTAATCTTGCCGGTATTTTTGCTTTACGCCAATTAGGATTAATGAGTATTGAAGAGGCTCAAGCCCAAAATAACCATTTTACACCAACAAAAATACGCTCAATCACCGATTCTATTGTTTTCAATTCAACGTTAACAAATTTAATCAGTACGGATAATAATTAATAATGAAAAATAGTATAAGTGACTCAGCCGTTTATCGTCGCCCTCTTTCTTGTGGCACATTAAGTGTGACGCCAAATTGTTCTATTGAGTTACTTGATGAATTATTTGATATTGCAGAAAGACGCAATCCTAAGCGTGCATTTTTATTTGTCAGTAAAGTATTAGGCCGACATATCCCTGTTTCGCCGAAGAAAATGCGTGAAACCTACCAAAAACTTGCCAGTCAGTTTCCTGACTCACTCGAAGGCCCAGTTCTGTTTATTGGTATGGCAGAAACCGCTGTTGGTTTAGGTGCTGGTATTTTTGATGAAGTGAGAGATCGCTTTCAACAAGCGATTTATTTAACATCAACACGCCATCCTGTTGATAAAGGTGAGTTGCTATGTGAGTTTAAAGAAAATCACAGCCACGCAACTGACCATTTACTCTATTTGCCTAAAACAGCAGAGCAACGCCAATGGGTACAACAAGCAAAAACCGTAGTATTAATTGATGATGAAGCGACTACGGGTAATACCTTCATTAACTTGCTTTCAGCACTGCGTGAAGACGGTGGATTAACCCATATTAAGCAGGTTATTGCGGTAACCTTAACTGATTGGAGTGGTGACGCTATCGCTGAACGCTCCCCATTACCGATTAAAACCCTCTCCTTAGTACAAGGGACGTGGCAATGGGATGCCAATCCAAATGCGCCTTTACCTATTATGCCTAATGTCAATATCACAGCATCAGGGCAATTTGCGATCACGGGTAAACAGAGCTGGGGTCGATTAGGCATGACAACGCCCGCAAGCGATCTGGGTTTATCTATCAATGCTTCTTTGGGTGAAAAGATCCTTGTTTTAGGATCAGGAGAGTTTGTTTGGGAACCGTTCTTATTAGCTGAACGTCTTGAAAAACAAGGGGCTATCGTAAAATATAGTTCGACAACACGTTCACCTATTTCAACCAATTTTGCCATTCAATCAGCAATTACATTTACTGATAATTATGGTTTAGGTATTCCAAACTTCGTCTATAACGTAGCACATCAACAATTTGATCGCATTTTGCTTTGTTGTGAAACACCAGCCGAAAGTATTGATAGCCAGCTGATTGAAGCCCTCAATAAAGTGGCACCTATTGTTGAGGTAATTAGTTATGACTAAACCTGTTATTTTAACTGATCTCGATGACACCCTCTTTCAAACACGTCGTAAGATGGTGGATGAATTAGCACTAGAACCCTATAAAACTGGCGCACTAGATAGAAGTTTAGAACCCCGTAGCTTTATGACTCAAGAGCAAGCGATGCTGGTAGATTGGATGTTAGAGCATGCGGATTTAATTCCTGTTACTGCACGCGGAACGGAAGAGATTAGCCGAGTTACCATTCCTTTTCATTCTTGGGCGATCACCACACATGGGGCGGTAATATTAACACCTGAAGGTCATGCTGATGCACAATGGCAAAATCACATCACTCAAAGCTTAGCGCCCTATACACAACGTTTGTTGACTCTACAACAATCAATTACGCAATTAATGGCAGAACGAAATATTAATGGTTGGGCACGTATTAACTATGAATACAGTGAGTTGCCTATTTATTTAGTCATGAAGCATAACGATAGCACTCGATTAGACGAGCTATACACCATAGGTGATGAAATAGAAAAAACATTCTCAACTGAAGGTTTTTATATTCATCGTAACAGTAACAATATTGCTTGGTTACCTGAGCCTATTGAAAAAGGCAAAGCCGTCACCTATTTGCTTAATAAATTAAAAGCAGAACGCGGCGTATTTCCTGTCATTGGTTTAGGCGATAGCCTAAGTGACCATCGCTTTATGAAATTATGCAGTTGGTATGGGCTTCCTCGTCAAAGTCAGTTTGCGGATGCGATCAACACAAAAATTTTTGGAGAATAAACATGATGGATCATAAACCTTTTTCAGGATCTTATGTATCAGGTGATGTCGATTTTCTACTTCAACCGGTTAATATTGAAATGACGCCCGTTGAATTAAAAGAAGAACTAATACAATCAGGTAAACGACACTATTCTGACATGCTAAGTCAAGAGCCAGAACCAACGACATGGCATTTAGATCTCTTTGAAAAAGCGCTAGAAACCGGTGCTACACGTTTAGCCACTGAAGTCATAATGTTAGCTAAATCATTGATTGAGCGTTTCGGTGATACCCCAATTATCTTGACAAGCCTTGTTCGTGCTGGTGTTCCTCTAGGTGTCATGCTGCAACAAACATTGCGCAAAATGGGAAAAACCTCTTATCACTATGGAATAAGTATTATTCGAGATAGAGGCATTGATAGTGAAGCGCTTTCATGGATAGAACAACGTCACGGCACAGAAGGTGTTGTGTTTGTTGATGGATGGACAGGAAAAGGCGCTATTACGGGTGAACTTATTCGTTCATTATCAGGACGAAAAGGCTATCCCCCCCAACCTCGTCTTGTTGTCCTCGCTGATCCTTGTGGTTGTGCATGGTTAAGTGCTAGCGATGAAGATTGGCTTATTCCATTTGGGATCATGGGAGCACCTGTTTCAGGATTAATTTCACGTTCAATTTGGACTGAAGAAGGCTTTCACGGTTTTGTAGATTGCCAGCATTTAAAACAGTATGAATGCAGCCGTTACCTTGTTGATACTGTAGGACAATTTGTTGATATATTAATCAATAACGATATTCCATTAGCTACATTTAAAGAACAACAGTCAGACTTAAAAAGACTGAGCGAAAACGTCGTTAGTTCACTTGCAAACAAATATGATATTTCAAATATCAATCGTATAAAACCGGGTATTGCTGAAGCCACACGCGCTGTTTTACGCCGTGTACCTGATCATGTCCTTGTAAGAGAAAGAACCGATCCTGATGTCGCGTTACTGGTTTATCTTGCACAGGAAAAAAATATTGCTGTTATTGAAGCAGGGCAAGCGCTTGGTCAATATCGTGCAGTGACTATCATTAAAAAGGTGAAATAATGATTGAACGATTATCCCCATGGAACTTAGGGGCAACACTTTATATGCCGGCAACACGGACAGATATCGCGACGACAATTATTAACCAGAAAATTGAAGGGTTACGCTCTTTAATTATCTGTTTAGAAGATGCGGTGAGTGATGCGGATATTCCTGTTGCATTAGAAAACTTGGCAGTATTATTAAATACTTTAGCAGAACACAAAAAAAACAGTGATTGTAGCCATTGGCCACTGCTGTTTATTCGTCCTCGCCATACTGAAATGGGTCAATGGATCACTGAAAACCTTGATGTCAGTGCCATCGATGGCTTTGTTTTACCTAAGTTTACGCAAGCTTCTCTGCCAGTTTGGTGGAAGATTATTGAAAATACGCAGTTATGTATGATGCCAACACTTGAAACAGAAGAAGTGTTTGATGTTATCCAAATGACAGAACTTGCAAATCACCTACTAACTCACCCTTGCCATAACAGAATTATTGCATTACGTATTGGTGGCAATGATTTAATGAATGTTATTTCTCTTAGACGTAATCGCCAATTAACACTTTATGATGGCCCAATGGGTTACGTGATAAAAATGTTGGTTGCTGTCTTTGGTGCTCGTCAATTTGCCCTCACAGCACCTGTTTGTGAACATATTGATGATCACCATATTATGGATAAAGAGCTTGCTCTTGATATTGCCAATGGTCTTGTCGGTAAAACGGCGATACATCCAAAGCAAATTCATAAAATTGAACAAGCTCTGATGGTTTCTCAATCCGACCATTCAGATGCATTGCGTATTTTAAATTCAACGCAAGCCGTCTTTAAATCACAAGGTGCGATGTGTGAACCTGCAACACATCGTCGCTGGGCATTGAGTATTTTAACCAGAGCTAAAATTTATGGTATTATTCCTAATCAACAAAATAATGCTCAGCGTTTTAACGCAACATAAAATATTCTATAACAGAGCTGTAATCTCTATGAGATAAAATAATTATCTTATATTGATTTCAATTTATAAGTTTCTAGTTAAAGCATGTTATCTTTAACTAGAACTTATAAGAATAACGCGAATTTTTTTATTTAAAAAAGTACATTTTTATTTCAATTATTAATTTATACTACATTTAATAGGAAGCTTATCTTATTTACTCTTGTCCACACAGAACAAGAATAATAAATATTATTGCTGACTATTTTAACACACAAATAACAGAATAAGTGGTAACTAAGCATGCAATTAAGCACCCGTCAGGTCAGAGTCTTTACACTGGCAATCCTTTTAAGCTCAGGAAAAAAGGTTCCAACTATTAAGATTATTTCTGCTCTTGAATGCTCAGAGCCTACATTAACTCGCGTATTAAAAGAGATAAGAGATTCTTATGGTGCTGAAATAAAATACAGCAAAGCCTCTCGCGCGTATCAAATGACTGAACGAGGCCAACTCGATAGTAAGGCATTACGTCGTATGCGTGAGGCATTATCCGCCAGTGAAGAGCTTCGTCACAATGGAATGACAAGCAAAGTTTATCTCGATAAAGATAAAAAGAAATCAGTTTCACTTTCATTAAAAATGTCAGCATTACGCAAGATCGATAGATTATCTTATTTAAATAATTCCACACGTAGTGAAGCTGTAGAATTATTAGTTGATCACTATATTGAAAATTTAATTCAATCAACACTCGCTGAAATAGCTGAGAAAGAAAAAGAAAAAAAGAATTAAAAGCAAATAATAAAAATTAACTTGATACTTCGGTATCAAGTTATTTTTTTAAAAATAAGAAAAATAAGAAAATATATAAAAACACTTATCCAATAAAGTTATTTTATATATTTTCAACACTTTTATTTTATTTTAAATATATTTAAAAACAAAAAAACAAATATATTAATCAATTGAATTTATTAGCTTTTATAATTATTATTATTTTTAGTTGAAGTGCGTATTTACACTTAATCATTATTAACCATTCAATTTTTGCCATACTTATAAATACGGACTGAATAAAACAGGCTTTCTTTAATAAAATTATATCGCTTCGTCACTCGATTTAAGAGGGATAAACAGGCCAATTCCTCTTTTATTTTGCTTTTCATACTATCTTCATTCAGATTATTAATATTGGACAATCATCACTGCGTTTTTTCTCCAATTTAATTAAACTAAGCATAATCTCAATTGAACACCTTCATGAGTCGGTTAGTATATTAATCGCTTATTTCTATCTCACTCACAGGATAAATGCATGAGAAGATTGCCAGTTTACCTTTTACTTGATACATCAGGTTCTATGTATGGAGAACCTATTGCAGCAGTAAAGAATGGCGTTGAAATGCTCTTATCAACACTACGCCAAGATCCTTACGCTTTAGAAACCGCCTATATTTCTATCATCACCTTTAACTCAACCGCACAACAGATTGTGCCACTCACTGATTTAATCAATTTCAAAGTTCCTGATTTAGTCGCAAGTGGAACAACAGCATTAGGTTCTGCACTCACTTTAGTTTCTAATCGTATTGAAAAAGAAGTACAAAAAACTACGGCTGAGACAAAAGGCGATTGGCGTCCATTAGTTTTCGTGATGACAGATGGCGCCCCCACGGACGATTGGAAAAAAGGCGTTGAGAAATTTAAAGCAGCGCGCACTGGCGTTGTTATTGCGTGTGCAGCAGGACAATCAGCACAAACAGGTGTACTAAAAAATATCACTGAAATTGTATTACAGCTAGATACGGCAGACTCCAACACGATTAAGTCTTTCTTTAAGTGGGTTTCAGCCAGTATTTCTGTTGGTAGTCAAAAAGTCGATTTAACTAAGAAAGATATTAGTGATCTTGATGACTTACCGCCACCGCCCCCTGAGGTTAACGTTGTACTTTAAATAAAAAAGGAATGAATATGTCTGTTAGTTTAAAAAAAGGACAAGGTGTTAGTTTAAAGAAAAATGAATATGACCTTTCCTCTGTTACTATCGGTTTAGGCTGGGATATCAACGAAGAAAAACGCGGATTTCTTGGTGGTCTCTTTGGTAAAAAAAGCGAAGAATACGATTTAGATGTTATCGCCTTCTTATGTGGCGAAAACGGCAAAGTCAACGATTTGGGTAAAATCGAAGATGGACGACCTTCTCTCGTCAATGGCGATATTATTTTCTTTAATAGCCTACAACACAAATCAGGGCAGATTTGGTTAACAGGTGATAATCGAACAGGTGCAGGTGATGGAGACGATGAGCAGATCATCGTGAAATTAAACACACTTGATCCTAAATTTAGCAAAATCGTCTTTATTGTGCAGATTTACAATGGTCGAGAACGACAACAACACTTTGGTAAAGTACAAAATGCCTTTATCCGCGCCGTTGATGCCAAAAATATAGAAATGGCTCGTTTTGATTTATCTGGAGGCGAAGCCTTCAACAATCAACGTTCAATGCTGTTTGCTGAATTAGTCAGAGAAGAAAATGGCTGGAAACTTAACGCCATTGGTGAGCCTTCGAGTTCAGATAGCTTTATTTCTTACTTAAAGGACTTCACCTAATGAGAAGACTGCCTGTTTACCTGTTAATTGATACTTCAGGATCAATGAGAGGAGAATCAATTCATGCCGTTAACGTAGGGATACAAACTATGCTTAATGCATTGAGACAAGATCCTTACGCATTAGAAAGCGTTCATATCTCAATTATCACTTATGATAATGAAGCACGTGAATTTATCCCATTAACTGCATTAGAAGATTTCCAATTCTCTGATATCACCGTCCCTAGCTCCGGCGGTACTTTCACGGGTGCTGCGCTAGAATGTTTAATCCAATGTGTCGATCGTGATATTAAGCGTTCCGATGGTGACCAAAAAGGTGACTGGCGTCCTCTCGTCTTTTTGATGACTGATGGCACACCTTCTGATGCTTATGCTTATGGTGAAGCGATTAAAGAAGTGAAAAAACGTTCATTTGGTTCGATCATCGCTTGTGCTGTTGGCCCTAAAGCCAAACATGATCACCTTAAAGAACTCACACCTCAAGTGGTCGCTTTAGAAACACTAGACTCTAATGCCTTCTCTGGCTTTTTTAAATGGGTCTCTGCCAGTGTCGCATCAGGCAGTTCAAGTGCAGGAGTGAATACGGATAAAGATACCTTACCGCCACCGCCTCCTGAAATCCAACTTGTACTGTGATCCGCAAAAGCAAAGTGCTCCAAAAGGCTTTGCTTTTATTTTATTCAGGCTTTGGTTTATCTGCTCCAATACATAACAGCCACGATAAAGTAATAAGGTATAACAATGAGAAGGCTACCCATTTTCTTTGTTTTAGATTGTTCAGAATCGATGATAGGTGAAAACCTAAAAAAGATGAATGATGGTCTGACGACTATTATTAGCGATCTCAGGCGAGATCCTCACGCT
This sequence comes from Proteus sp. G2673, assembly GCF_009915125.1. Classification (NCBI taxonomy): domain Bacteria; kingdom Pseudomonadati; phylum Pseudomonadota; class Gammaproteobacteria; order Enterobacterales; family Morganellaceae; genus Proteus; species Proteus sp. G2673. The sequence continues at coordinate 60,043 of NZ_JAABLT010000010.1, read as the reverse complement.
CTTGAAACTGCTTGGGTTTCTGTTATCGCCTTTGCTGGCGTTGCAAAAACCATTGTTCCACTCACTGAAGTCGTCTCTTTTTATCCTCCTCAGCTTCCTTTAGGGGGAGGCACTTCATTAGGCAGTGCGTTACGAGAACTTACTCACCAAATCGATACTCAAGTTAGAAAAACCACGATTGAGCAAAAAGGTGATTGGAAACCTGTTGTTTATCTTCTTACTGACGGTAGACCAACCGATGATTACGCACAAGAGATAAAACGCTGGAAAGCCCACTACGCCAATAAAGTTAACTTAATTGCGATTGGATTAGGCTTAAGTGCTGACTTACACGCGTTATCACAATTAACTGAAAATGTACTGTTATTTACTGAAGCACAAGAAGGCGATTTCACCCGTTTTATAAAATGGATAACGATGTCTGTGGTTTCCCACAGTCGCAGTGTTGGCGAGGAAACACCTCCACTTTTAAGCAAAACCGAGCAAATTGTTCGCCTTGCTAAAGATGATGTAGCTCGTGCCTATGATGAATCTTGTGTCACATTTGTCGGCCGTTGTAGCCACACTCGCTCGCCTTATTTAATGAAATATGAACGCCCACCAATGAAAGCCTCTGGACTTGATTTTAATCTCAACCTCAATGGGTTTAATTTAACGGGCTGCTACACCTTAAACGAAGATTACTTTGCATGGAGCGATCTCAGCGCTACGGCATATCAAGTGAATACCAGTGAACTTCATGGCACTCCTGGTTGCCCCTATTGTGGCAATGCCACCGCCTTCGCTGTTTGCCAATGTGGCAAATTACTCTGTGTAAATGGCCCAGAAACTGTTATTTGCCCATGGTGTGATAACAGCATCACCTTTGGAAATAACAGCAATCAATCTGACTTTGATGTCACTCGAGGTAAAGGCTAATGGATAAAAAAGCCCTACTCACAAAACTGATTATTGATGATACGCTAACTTCGCAACGCATTGCGATACATGAAGAACTGATTATTGCGTTATATGAAGATGCAGAAATCGCTCAATACATTGATTTTATTATTAGTAAAATCAAAGCAAAAACAGCAGAAAAAATTACACCACAAGATAAAGTACAACCTATTCTTCTGTTATTGCCACCCGCCCGCGATTTAGCCTCTGAAGAAATATCATTACCAGAAGAGCCCCCATTAAAACCGGGGCAAACTCCCACACATTCATCACCAATGCCAATAGAAAAACCGATTATTCACCGCCCTACGGCCAAAATTACCCTTTCTAATGCCAAAGTCGGTACAGCGTTCAATTCTACACTCAGTATCGAACTAGATACCCTCGAAATTGCCAAAATTGAAGCGGTTGATTTTCCAGAAGTAGTTGGAATAAGCTTTGATCCTGAAAGTTGTTGCTTAGTGGGTACGCCAACAAAAAGTGGCAATTTCACATTGATTGTCCATTGGTCTGTAAATGCCATTTGCTATCACGATGAAGTCTTATTAATCATCAATCCTGATCCTCGTAGCTTATGGCAAATCAATGAGCCTCCCGCCGATAGCCTTTACCCCAAAGCGCATATTGATAGCAAACTTATTCTTAAAGACAACATTCGTATCGCAGGTGCAAGTCGTCGCGGTCGCTCTCATGAACATGCAGGCACATTCCGTGATGACGATTTTTATATTCATCACGATAACCAAAGCCAATGGAATATTTTAATTGTTGCTGATGGTGCTGGCAGTGCGCGCTATTCTCGTGAAGGCTCTCGGATTGCTATCAATACCGTAAGCCACTATTTAAAATCGCAATTAAGTGTGGAGAATAAAGCGCTTAAACCTCATCTTGAAACCATTCATCAATGGAATGACAATAACGCAATTAATCAATTGGGAAGCTTCTTTGCTCAACTCTTCCGTAATGCGGCTCAATTAGCGATTAATAACCTCAAAAACGAAGCCATTCATATTAATGAGCCAGTAAAATCTTTTTCTACTACGTTATTAGCCACCGTTTCTTTGCGTATCAATGACGAGCTATTTGCGGCCTCATTTTGGATGGGAGATGGTGCTATTGCCGCTTATGGCCCAGCGGGAAAAGTTCGCATTTTAGGTATTCCAGATAGTGGTGAATATGCAGGACAAACCCGTTTCCTTGATGATAGTGCGCTCAACGATGCTGAATTTAATCGACGCATTATTATTGGTAAATGGAAAGAAATTTCACACCTTATTTTAATGACAGACGGCGTTTCTGATCCGGTATTTGAAACGGATAATGGCTTACAAGATCCCAATAAATGGGCAGCGCTTATTGATGAAATATCGCCTTGTTTAGCCTCACCAGAAACCGCAGATCAAAAACTGGCCGAATGGCTAAATTTCTTTTCAGCAGGCAATCACGATGACCGCACTCTGGTTGTGGCTTGGTGATCATCAAAGAGAAAATAGGTGAGTTTCATGGCAGAGATCATTACCTGTACAACGCAAAGTGGAAAAACAGTTCAGTACGTCAATGAGATTATTGGCTCTGGCTCAATGAAAGATGTCTATTTTTCCCCTGACAAAACCTATGTTGTTGCCTTTTATAAGACAAAACAAAACGCACAAGCCAAAGATAGAATCGATATGATAACAGGCTCTTATCGACATAATATCTTTGAGCAAAGTGGTGGAGAATATTGGAAAAACCTCTTTTGCTGGCCAACAGATGTTGTTGAATATCAAGGAAAAATTGGTATTGTGGTGCCCACGTATCAATCCCACTTTTTCTTTAAATATGGCTCTAAAAACAATGACTTTCTTGCCATAAAAGGCCGAGAAAAAGAAGGTAAATGGTTTGCAAGTGCAAATAACCAAAATAAATTTCTCGATCCTCGTGAAAGAGGCAATCTATTAAATTACCTGAAAGTCTGTTTATTGCTCTCTCGTGCTGTACGCCGAATGCATGCAGCAGGCTTATGCCATAGTGATTTAAGCTATAAAAACGTGCTTATCGATCCTGAACAAGGTCATGCTTGTGTCATTGATATTGACGGTTTAGTGGTTCCTGGGAAATACCCACCTGATGTTGTCGGAACACCTGATTTTATTGCACCAGAAGTGGTAAAAACCAGTCATTTACCGAAAGAAGATCCTAACCGGATCTTGCCAAGTATCACGACTGATAGACACGCCCTTGCGGTATTAATCTATATGTATCTGTTTTATCGCCACCCTTTACGTGGCGGTAAAATTCACGATCTTGATGATGAAATGCGTGATGAGACACTCTCTATGGGTGAAAAAGCGCTGTTTATTGAACACCCAACAGATCGTAGCAATGCGGTAAAACTTAATCAGGTAAAACCGTCATCTCTACCTTGGGCTGATCCCGAAAAAATCCCATACACGATTATGGGGCCTTACCTGACGCCTCTTTTTGAAAGAGCCTTTATTACAGGATTACATGATCCTTCGCAACGGCCTACCGCTGATGAATGGGAAACGGCTTTAGTCAAAACGGTAGATTTGGTTCAGCCTTGTCAGAATAAAGATTGTGAACAGCAATGGTATGTTTTTTCTGGAAAAACACAGCCGGTTTGTCCTTATTGTCATACACCATATAAAGGACAATTGCCGATTTTAAATCTCTACTCTTCCCGTAAAGCTGGTAGCTTCAGACCAGACGATCACCGCTTAATGGTTTGGAGTAATCAATCACTCTTTCCTTGGCACGTTAATCGCCTGATTGCACCTAATGAGCGCACCACAGATGAACAAAAAAAGCGTGTAGGCTATTTTGTTTATCACAATTCAACATGGTGGCTGGTTAACGAGCGTATTGATGGATTAATGGTATTGCCAGAGAAAAAGAAAATAGCGATTGGCGATAAAATTGCATTAACCGATGGATTGCAATTTGTGTTATCGACAGAAGAAGGCGGGCGGCTTGTTGTGGTGCAATTAGTCTCAAATTAATAAAGTAAGAGAATAATCCGTTTAGTTTATTACGGGTTATTCTCTTTTTATCAATTCAACCTTTGTACTCATTCTTAAGAAGAACGCTTTTCGACCGCTGATCTGAACGCTATGATTATTTTTATTCCTAACAGCATTATTTAGTTAAGAAAAACTGTGCAATCTATCAAACTTTAGCCTTTAATTTGATATCAACGCAAAATCACATTTTCAGTGAGCCCCCCCTCAATACTTTTCTAACCTTCAATATTGGATACCAAGATCCCAGTTTATTAAGCCCTAACATTTACAATACCGCATAGTGATAATTGGAGGGGCTAATGAATATTAAAAATAAAATCAATGTGCTAGAACTTATTTCGCCAGAAATGAAGCAAGTTATGCAATATTATGCAGATAATCCGCAACCTGCGCCGGAAAGTAATGACTACCCTTCTATGCGCCTTGCTTATAATCAAGACAGACGTTATTGGAATGCAGACGCACCAGAGATGTTTAATGTAAAAGATATTTCGGTTAGTACTTCTTATGGAAATGTATTAACGCGTCTTTATCAACCCAAAGAAAAAACACCCGCAACTCTCTATTATCTGCATGGTGGCGGTTTTATTTTAGGGAATTTAGATACCCACGATCGCATTATGCGACTGCTTGCCAGCTATACTGGCTGTACCGTTATTGGTATTGATTATTCACTGTCACCGCAAGCGCGCTATCCCCAAGCCATTGATGAATCCGCACAGGTTTGTCAGTATTATCATCAAAATGCAAAACACCACAATATTAATACTCAATGTATTGGTTTTGCTGGTGACTCCGCAGGTGCCATGTTATCACTTGCCACCGTGTTATGGTTGCGTGACAAACACGTTCACTGTGGCAAAGTGAGCGCAGCTTTACTTTGGTATGGATTATATGGCTTACGTGATTCCACCAGCCGCCGACTTTATGGAGGTGAATGGGATGGATTACGCCAACAAGATCTCGAAGAATATGATAATGCGTATTTAACCGCACTTGGCAGTCGTGACGCACCTTATTATTGCTTATTTAATAACGATTTGACGCAAGATATTCCACCTTGCTTTATCGCCAGCGCACAATACGACCCACTTATTGATGATAGTGTGACGTTATTTAAAACGCTAGAAGCCCATCAATTACCTTGTGAATATAAAATGTATTCTGGCACATTACATGCCTTTTTACATTATTCACGTATGATGAAAGTGGCTGATGACGCCATCCGAGATGGCGCCGATTATTTTGTTAAACAACTCAAAAATTAAAACTCAAGATTACGAATAAAACGATAATCTGCCGACGCCTCTTTGAGTCGATATAGACTTGCAGGGCGTCCTCTCTCTGCCCGTTTTTCACCAGTATCAATCAATAAATCTGCCTGTTCGATGCGTCGTCTAAATGATTTTTTCTGGATCTCTTTCCCAATCAAAATTTCATGAACATGTTGTAACTCAGGCAAGGTAAACACCTCGGGTAATGCAAATCCGGGAACAATTGAATAGAGCGATTTTTGCTTTAATCGCTCTCTCGCTTGTGTAATTAATTCTTGATGATCAAAGGCTAAGCTTTGTTGTGTAACCTCATCAATAGGGCACCACATTACCGAATCCACAGTATCAATATGTGCTTCACAGGCTTGATGTGCAATCAACGCGGTATAACAAACCGTCACTGACCAACCTCTTGCGTCACGCTGGCTATTTCCCACTGAACAGAGTTGCTCAATATAAGGAGGGATCACACCCGTTTTCTCTTTTAATTTTCTGAGCACTGTATCTTCAAGGCATTTATCCTGCACTTCATCAACAAACCCACCGGGTAAACCCCATTTTCCTTTTTCAGGATGCTCCCCTCTTTTCACCAACAACACTTTTAGCTGCTCTTCATGATAAGTAAACAGCACGGCATCAACGGTGATTAGTGGAGATAGGAAATCACGACGGTTATAACTGGCTAAAAAATCTTGTTCATTCATGACGGAAGCTTTATTAGAAAACGATAAGGCTATTTTAAGGTTAAACAGCAAAAAATCAAATTTTGTCATAAAGACACTAAATCAGTTGACAACGATAGTGTCGATAGGACACAATCTAATTATTGTCATAAAGACACTTAAAAAGGAAATACTATGTTTAACTTAAATTATTTTAAAGCTGACTCATCAACATTTATCATTAAATCCGTTAATGGCAAAATCCGCCAACAAGGTAAAGGCTTAAGTTTTTGGTATAACTCAGCCACAACCTCTATTGCGGCATTACCTTTAAACGCTCAGGAAGCCCCTTTTATTTTTAACTTCCAAACCGCAGACTTTCAGGGTTTACGCATTCAAGGGCAAATTTCATTTCAGGTCAAAGCGCCTGAAAAAGCGGCAGAAGTGCTCAATTTTAACTTGAGTAAAAACGGCAAGTCTTATGCCTCTGAAGATCCACTCAAACTCAGTGATCGCGTTGTACGTATTGCACAAACCTTAATTCAAGCAAAGATCCAAAGTACCCCACTTAGAGAAGCATTATTACTCAGCCAATCATTAGTCACTTTGGTGATGGAACAATTGATTGAACACTCGTCATTAGAAGCATTAGGTATTGCGATTTTAGATGTCTCTATTGCGGCAATCACACCATCACCAGAAACTTTAAAAGCACTAGAAGCCGAAGCGAGAGAATCTTTACTGAAAGAAGCCGATGATGCCATTTATTCTCGCCGTAAATTCTCAGTAGAACAAGAACGCACCATTAAAGAAGCTGAGTTAGAAACCGATTTATCCGTTCAACGTAAACGTCAAGAAATTGAAGAAGCACGCTTAGAAAATGAACGTACATTATTACGAGAACAAGCCGAGATTGAAAAAGAGCGCCTTGAAGCGAAGGTTAATGCAGAAGCAAAACGCAAAGAATTGGTCGCGTTAAGTGCTGAAAATCAGCGAACACAATCAGAAGCCGATGCTTATGCCATTGAGGCGACTATGCGTGCTTATCGTGAATTACCAGTTGAAAACCTAAAAGCCATGGCGCTAGCAAAAATGGACTCACAACAGTTAATGGCCATGGCATTTGAAACCTTAGCGCTGAATTCAGGAAAAATTGGCGAACTAAATATCACCCCTGATTTATTTAGCCAATTCATGAAAAAAGGGGGTAAATAATGCAACGTAATAACGATTTTCGCTTCGTACTGGTGATGAGAAAAAGCCGTTTACAGGAATTAATCGAGCGTTTTAATACTTGGTCACAAGCCAAATTCTATCTAGAACACAACAATGTTGAGGTAAAGGATTACCTCAATGAACACAATTTATATCAAAAACAATTAACAGAAGCTGAACTGATTTTAAAATCATTAGGGCGTTTTCAACTTTTAGAAAGAGGTTTATTACCTAGCTATCAATTTTCACCCCACGACATTGTGGTGGTGATCGGTCAAGATGGATTGGTTGCTAATACATTAAAATACCTTAATGGACAGCCCATTATTGCCATAAATCCTGATCCATCAAGATGGGATGGTAAATTATTACCCTTTGAAATAGGGCAATTAAAAGAGACAGTCATTAATACCATTAATCAAAAAATGCCATTTAAAACGGTCACATTCGCGCAAGCGACAACCAATGATGGTCAATCACTATTAGCAGTGAATGACTTATTTATTGGCCCTAAAAGTCACACCTCCGCACGGTATATTTTACAATGGAGTGGCGCTCAAGAAGCGCAATCTTCATCAGGCATTATTGTATCAACAGGACTGGGATCAACAGGTTGGTTTCAATCTATTCTTGCTGGTGCGATGGCCATTACAGGAGAAACTTCGCACCCTCTGTTACAAGGTTTTAACTGGAGTGAACGAAAATTACAATTTAGTGTAAGAGAACCGTTTCCAAGCAGAACGACCGGAGTGGCACTCACTTTCGGCACGATTGAGCCAGATTCACCGTTGCAATTAGAATCTTTGATGCCAGAAAATGGCGTAATTTTCTCTGATGGTATAGAAGATGACTATTTACAATTTAATGCGGGTTGCATTGCCCACATCGGTATCGCTGACATACAAGGCCAATTAATTAGCCCAAAAGGATGTCAGCATATTTAGATGGATGATAAAGAAAAAAGTGAAGATCAAGACAAACATCCCTGTTTGCTTGATCTTCGATTACCGTTATTAACATCCGTTGTTCTAACGCTATATTATCTCGATGCCATCCTTGAGCAATCCAACCCAAACTAAACGCCAGTATTGCAATCCATGCATATAACGCTTGTTTGTTGAACATGACCTAACACCTTAGTCATTCGAGACAAAACTGACTTTATCGACTTTTTATGATGAAAACATATTGCACTTTTTACTTGGTATCCTCTTTTTCTTTCCCTGAAAAAAATTGATTACCTCGTTTACGTAACCAGATTTCGACTAACTGATAACCCACAATACCGAGCGCTGAGCCAATCCCCATTACTGCGACAGAATCAATTCCAGGCCATAAAATAAGCAGTGCGCCAGCAACAACAGAAACCGCCGAGCCTAAAATAATTTTGCCGATAAACAATCTTAATGTCATTGTTTCATTCGCAACGAGCATCTTTCCTAATGCAATAAAAGCGCCCACTACCACTAACGATATCAATGTGCTGTCATATTCATCCATGAATACACCTCATCTCTGATCACACTTTTTTTAACCGTAAAAAGAACCCTCTCCTCCCAATATTCATCAGATAATCTGTAAAGCGTTACTTATCTCCATATGGTTTAACGTAAAATCATTATCGACAAAGTTTGTATTTCAGGCTAGTAAGTTTGTTCGGTTATTGTCTGCTATCATGCTTTAACCGACAATAACCGAACTATTCACACCAAATAATACAAATAAACTTGTTTTATGTACCTTTAAACAACCATAAAACAAATATTTATATAAAAAAACAATAAATAGGCTGGTTATAATACAATTTTAAGCTAATATAGAAGGTATCCGATAGCCCTTAGTAAAGAGAAAAATAATATGCGTGTCTTAACTATCTTTTGTCCTGAATGTGGTGAAAAAGCGCTTATAAAGAAAAGTAATCGTAAACACAAAGAGTTATCCGATCTCTATTGCGCTTGTCGTGATCCTGAATGCGGACATACCTTTGTTTTAAACCTCACGTTTAGTCACACCCTTATGCCTAGCGCAAAAAACAAGAATACGTTGTTATTAGATGTCATTAAAAATCTTTCTCCAGAGCAACGAGATAAAGCATTGACGCTTTTGCAAGACATGTAACCCTCACAAATAGATACTCTTTTTTATTTATTTTTATGATCTTGCTCCCATTCTGACAGGTTATTTGACTAACTTATTCTTATAGAAAGATAAATGATGTAGATTCATTTTTAAGCTAAATGAAAATAATTCTTATGTTTTAAATAAAACAAACACGCCTATTGATACTGTGTTTGCCAATCCTTTAATAAATAATTTGTCAGCCCCCAAACCAGAACCCCTATTTCTAGTTTGAAGACTAAACACAAATTTCAAATGGAGCATTTAAGATGAAAAAGCTGATTAATCGAGTTGATGATGTGTTATCTGAACAACTACAAGGCTTTGCAAAAGCCCATCCTGAAATCAAACTTCATCCCTCCTCTTTTTATGTCACGCGAAAAGATGCTCCAGTAAAAGATAAAGTTGCGCTATTGTCCGGCGGTGGTAGCGGGCATGAACCTATGCATGCAGGTTTTGTGGGTAAAGGAATGCTTGATGGTGCATGTCCGGGTGAAATATTTACGTCACCAACGCCAGATAAAATGTATGACTGCGCCAAAGAGATTGATAGCGGTGAAGGTGTTTTAATGATCGTGAAAAACTACACCGGTGATGTACTTAACTTTGAAACAGCAACAGAACTGCTTCATGACGACGGTGTAAAAATCGCAACTGTATTAGTTGATGATGATGTAGCGGTAAAAGATAGCTTATATACCGCAGGGCGCCGTGGTGTTGCCAATACCGTTTTAATAGAAAAACTACTGGGCGCGGCAGCAGAAAGAGGCGACTCTCTAGATGAACTAGTTAAATTAGGTCACCACATTAATAACAATGGTTTTTCTATCGGTATCGCCTTAGAAGCCTGTACGGTTCCAGCCGCAGGAAAACCCTCTTTTACTTTACCTGAAAATGAAATGGAGTTTGGTGTCGGTATTCATGGTGAACCGGGTATTGACCGCCGTAAATTTACTTCTCTCAATGATACCGTTGATGCCATGTTTAATACCTTAATTGAAAATGGTCACTATCAACGAGTGATCCGCAATTGGGATCGTGAAAACGGCACTTGGATCGATGAAAAGCAGGAAAAACAGCCGTTAAAATCTGGCGATCGCGTCATTGTCTTAGTGAATAACCTTGGTGCCACACCACAATCTGAACTTTATGGTGTTTATAACCGTTTAACTCAATGCTGTGAAAAATTTGGCTTGACCATCGAACGTTCTTTAATTGGTTCTTATTGTACTTCGCTCGATATGACAGGGATCTCAATAACGTTATTAAAAGTTGATAATGAATTACTTACCTTATGGGATGCCCCTGTGAATACACCAGCGATGGTGAAATAAGTCTTTAATCACAAGAAAAGGAACAAAAAATGGCTTTAACACATGCTCAAATCATTCTTTGGTTACAACAATGCGCATCACTTTTTGAACAAAATAGTGATTATCTGACAGACTTAGATCGTGAAATTGGTGATGCTGACCACGGTTTAAATATGAACCGAGGCTTTAGAAAAGTGCAAGAAAAACTACCTGAATTTGAAGGACAAGATATTGGCACAATCCTTAAAACCACAGGTATGACATTGCTCTCAAATATTGGTGGAGCAAGTGGCCCACTATTTGGCACCTTCTTTATTCGTGCCGCCAAACCCACGGCTGCATTGCAAAACTTAGAACTTAATCAACTTGTTGAAATGGTAACAGAAGGTGTAGAAGGCATTGTAAGCCGAGGAAAAGCAGAGCCAAATGACAAAACCATGTGTGATGTTTGGTGGCCGGTGGTTGAGTCATTAAAACACTCGAGTGAACAAAATCTTTCTATCAAAGAAGCCCTCAATCAAGCACAAGTTGTCGCTGAAAAAGCGGCTGAAAATACCATTCCGATGCAGGCTCGAAAAGGGCGAGCAAGCTACTTAGGTGAGCGCAGTATCGGACATAAAGATCCCGGCAGTGCTTCTGTGGTACTGATGATACAAGCCCTTGCAAATAGTATTAATGCATAACTGACCAAGCAACCCATAAAGGTCTACCATGATAAATATTGTTATTGTTTCTCATAGTAAACATCTCGCAGATGGTGTGGCAGAACTTGCCAGTCAGATGCTTAATCCAACTCATTGCCAGCTTGCGGTTGCCGCAGGTGTCAACGATGACGAACATGCCATTGGCACTGATGCCGTTAAAATTATGACGGCGATAGAATCGCTTTCACCAGCACAATCTATTGTTGTGATGATGGATTTAGGTAGTGCAATACTAAGTGCAGAAACTGCGATTGAGTTACTTGATCCAGAGCTAGCTGAGAAAGTCACCCTCTGCTCAGCGCCTTTAGTTGAAGGAACGCTTGCTGCAGTTGTAGCCGCATCTTCAGGCGCATCACTAGAAAAAGTGATTGAAGAAGCTTCAAATTCTTTATATCCAAAGAAAATCCAACTTGGTGAAAATTTCGTTCAATCTAAAAATGATATTAATGCCACTGTCAAAATTCACGGTAAAGAGGCAAGTTGGGTTGTTCGTAATCCCCATGGTCTACACGTCAGACCGGCCGCAACGTTAGTTGAGGTACTTTCTGCTTTTCAGGCTGATTATCAATTAGTTAAAGGGGATAGGCGTATTAATCCTCTCAGTTTAAATCAGCTTTCATTAATACAAATTCGCCAAGGTGATGAGATAACGCTAATTGCCTCTGGTGAACAAGAAGAGGAGGCGATTGCAGCTTTTCTTGAACTTGCCCAAAATGGCTTTGGAGAGGAGTTATCTTCTGATTCTAATACCCTAACATTAAAAGGCATTTTAGCCCCCGTCACCCAAATTAAGGCCCCTGCTTTTATTTGGCATGAAATAGAACTTTCACCTATCGAAAACTTATCTGAACCGATTGATATTGATGCTCAAATCGGCAAACTTAAATTTGCAATAAAAAGCACGCTAAAAGCACTAAAACAGAGTGCCAATAAAGCTAGTGAAAAATTAGGTGAGCATATCGGTGCCATTTTTAACGGCCATATCATGATGTTAGATGATGATGAATTAATCACAAGTGTGATTGATCGCATCAAAGAAAAGAAGATCAGTGCCCAGCAAAGTTGGTCAGATGAAATGCAAGAAAGAACACAGTTGTATTGTGCTCTCACCGACCCTTATTTACGCGCACGTGAACTCGATCTTCGTGATCTGCGTAATCAAGTACTTTATCATTTACAAGATAAAACTCGCCCAAGCTTTACCCCTTCACAACCCGCTATCTTGGTCGCCAAAGAGATTTTTCCTTCCACATTAATTCAATTGGAATATAAAAAATTCGTGGGAATAGTGTTAGCCAAAGGCGATGTCCTTTCTCACAGTGCCATTATCGCGTCTGAAATGCATTTACCCATGTTAGTAAATTTGGGGCCTGAACTATTAAAAGTGACTGAATCTCAGATGCTAAAATTAGACACAAATAAGGGCGAGTTAAGTATTGAACCAATAATGCCATAACCCTTTTTTCAATTCATCTACACAAAAAACCCGCACAATAGTGTGCGGGTAAGTCAACGAAAAACGCTATTGATAAGAAGACAGTACTTGCTATTGCTATAAAGGGAGTTACTCCCTTTACTCAAACAGGTGTTTTGGATATCCAACCCGCCCTTAAGGACGGTCTTTACGGCATGCTGGGTAAATCAAACTTTTGGCTTATAGCTATCTTTATCGAGATCATGTTTTTTCATTCGTAAATATAGCTTCTTACGTGGAATACCCAAATAATCCGCCACATCACTCACTCGACCCGCAAATAAATATAACGCATCCTCAATTAATCGACGCTCATATTCATCCACAAGATTATCCAAAGGGCCTTCTGGTGGGATAATGGCTCGATGTTGTTCACTATCAACCATTTTCACAATGCCTACCGCATAGAGTTCAGCCACATTTCGTAACTCACGAATATTTCCTGGCCAATCGTAACGCTTTAAAATATCGAGGTAATTACGATCAATCTTCGGTACTGCAATACCGAGTCGTTGCGCACTTTGTCTCAAAAATGCTCTAAATAGCGGAATAATATCAGGGCGTCTTGCACTTAACGGAGGCAATGAAAAAGTGATTTGTGAAAAATAGTAATAAAATTCAGGGATTAATCGCCCTTCGGTTACCAATTGTTGTGTATTATTTTCTAAAATCGCAATCGTTCTAAAATGGCGTTTTCCTTGACGTTCCATATCTAATAGATAAGAGCTTAGCCAACGTTGCGCTTCTGATGATAAATCATAAGGAGAACGCAAAATTAATGTTCCAACTTCATCCGCTTCAATTTGAGCAATAACCTGTTTGATATCAGATAAACTTTGACAATCAACTGTTTGGATAGCTTTATCACTATGCGGGCTTAACTCATGTAAGAGTTGAGCGAGAAGGTGACGTCCCGTTCCCATCTCCCCTTCTATCATTAAATCTTTATCAATATCGGCAATTTGTTGTACTTGTTCTCTGATCGCGGTGATTTGCGCGCTATCTCCCACTAATCGCTCTTGTGTCGTGCTGATTACGGCATTTCTCAGAGAAAGAATGGATTGACGCTCTTTATGAGCCTTCGCCACTAACTCTAAGAAAGCAGGAGGATTAATTGGCTTTTCAATAAAATCATAAGCGCCTTTTTTTACCGCTTCTACTGCTAACGGTATATCCCCATGGCCAGTGATCATGATAACGGGGATACGAGGGTCAATTTGTTTAATGCGCTCTAACACTTCCATACCATTCATTGCTGGCATATAGATATCAAGCACAACAGCACCTTGCCATTCTGGTGTTAAAAGGCTTAATGCTTTTTCTGGTGAGTCAGTTACTCTGGCAATCATTCCCGCAAGATTAAGCAAATGACGATAAGATTCGAGAATATCTTCATCATCATCAATTAATAAAACGTCAATATCATGCATGTGTGATTGTGTCATCTGTAAACTCCAAAACAACCATGGCGCCACCCTTTAATGTAGAGGCCAAGTAAATTTCATAACCAAACCGTTGCATAATTGAACGGCAAATGGATAACCCTAACCCAAGCCCCACATCTTTTGTGGTTGTAAATGGGGTAAATAATTTGGGTAAAACCTCTGAATTGAATCCTTTTCCACTATCAGCGATCGCCACTAATTTTCTTTTGGGATCAACAGATAAAAGATCAATGGTGATCTGACTTTCACCAAGACCCGCAATAGCATCCATCGCATTAACAAACAAATTAACTAAGACTTGTTCAATTTGTGTCGGATCTGCACAAATAGTTAATTCATCAGGAATATTATTCTTAATAATGCATTGCTCTCGTTTAGAACGAGACTCTACCAACACCATCGCGCTATCTACCAGCTCTTTTAATGGTGCTGATACAAAGCTAATTTCAGATGAAGATTTACGAGAGAAATTACGCAATGCCGTAATAATTCGATTCATTCGCGCACACAGCTTTTCGATACGTTCGATTGAATCAGGTAATTGATCATATTTTCCCATCTGCATAGTCAGTTTTGCACTGTAAAGATAGGTATTAATTGCAGAAAGTGGCTGATTAAGCTCATGTGCAAGGCTTGTCATCGCCTGACCCACAACCGCCATTTTAGCAGCCTGTACTAGCTCTTCTTGTGTCTGAATTAAATGTTTTTGTGCCTGTTCACGACGCAACATCTCTTCATTTAATTGCTGGTTTTTATCCTGTAAATCTTGTGTTTTTAATGCCACCAGCCGTTGAAGCTCTAATCGGCTTAACTCTTGGCGCGTAATATCTGTGATAGTCACAATATATTTGTGTTCATCTTTATGTGGATATTCTCGAATATTAAATTGTAAGAAATGAGGCTCACCCGCTTTTACCATTCGAATAATACATTCACTCTGCCCTAATAAATAGAGCTGGCCACTTGAGCTAAATTGAGTTTTTAGCATCGTGCTGGCTTCGCCACTAAACAGCAACCAAAGCGGTTTGCTATTTTGCTCTTTTCCTGTACCTAAGAGTGTTGCCGCACTTGGATTAACCGTTTCTATCCTGCCATCGTGGTGACAGGTAATTAAACTCGCATCCGTGTTATTAATAAGATTTAACGCATTACTAGCTTCAACTTCTTTCATTTGACGCCAAAATCGACGAAGTCGCCGACTTAATAGACCAATTTCATCTTGTCCTTCAATCAGTACAGGCTCGGTTAAATTACCGTTAGCGACATGCGCTAAGTCATCACTGAGTTTATTCAATCTTGCGATAAGTCTTCTATCGATTAAGATTTTCATCACAATAATACTCAGCAAAAGTGATGCAATAATGATGACAACAATAACGATTTTCCCCGTTGCCATCAGTTTACGAGTATTATCATTAAGCTTATTTAGCGCTTCACTGGTAGCAAAAACATTGCTTCTTACAGCACTATCAAATTGTGATAATTTTTCATTCAGTTCAGGAGTTAATGCTTTGAGCTTTTTTTCGTTTTCTACATCATCAATCAATGTCTGGTAGATATCACCGTCATAACGCGTAATGGCAATAATCTCTTGTAATATCTGGCGGTGAGCAATAGTTGATGGATAGCTTTTTAGCTTTTGATTTAAGGCGATTATTTCATCAATCTTAACACTGATATAATGAAAAGCGACATCAATATCACGGCTATAGCGTTGATGAGCAATTTCTTCAACTAAACTAATTAACTCATTTTCCGTAGTAAATAATTCTTGTAATAATGTGGATTCAAGTAAAAGTTGTAGGCTGTTTTCCTGTACATTTTTCTCATTAATCATTTGGCTAACATGCCACTCAATTTCATTAAGTAGCGGTTTAATATCTTCACCAACAGCGTCATGCATCCATGCTAATTGACCTAATAATTGAGCAAGCCTATTTTCCAATTCTCGACGCTTATCCAGTAACACATCTTGCTGATCAATTAATGCCGACAGTTCGTCAACAAGTTGAGTATAAAAATCACGCTGTGGCTTTTGCTCAATAGGAAACTCACGCAAATTATCTAATAACTGATGAATTTCCTGCTGTTGTTGCTCTGAAACTGATTTTCTCTGTGTCTGTTCTCGCTCTTTTAATAGCATTTGTAAATTGGTGCTATAACGTTCCATATTATAGCTAGTGGTTAACATCGGTAGAGACTCCCCCACTGACGCATTAATCTGTGTCGCCAATTTTCCCCACATAAAAAAGATCACCACACCAATTAATAGGGTGAGTAAAGAACTAAAGATAAACGCCATATACAAACGTCTACCTAATTTACCAAATTGTTTAGGCACTAATAATTTCATCCGTAAGACCTTTCATAAAAACAGCGCTTCCTGCTGTATATCTGAACCACAAGGCGGTTAGGGTGATTTGTTTTCTCTTAATAAAGCGCGTGCTTGTTCAAGTTTTTCTGCTTCTAATGTACGCCATTGATACAGCACAGCTAACGCTTGATCGGAATACTCTCGCTGATCGGCTTCCTTCATAAATAACGCTTGTAATGTCGGTGAATTAGCCTCATTTTCACTAATAAGCACTGAACTTGCTATTTTTCGTGCTTTACTGATCGCATCAAGACGTTCTGACGTTTTATTTTCCTGTCTTTCAGCTTCATGGATATCACTCCAAACTTGGCGCATTAACGGAAAATTATGGGTGATCATTTGATCAAATAACGCATTAACCACTTCACTACGACGATAAGCCTCATTGCTGTTTAAAATAAATTCTGTGTTATTAGCCAGTTCATCGTTATTACGTAAGATCTCTTTGCTTAACGGGATCTTTGCCATATCACTTTTATAGATGATCTCTTGTCCTTCATCCGATAAAAGAAAGGCAATAAATTTGGCCGCGGTGTTTCTTTTACTGCTTTCCGCCACAATAGCGACATAAGCCGGCAAAATAATCGACTTATCAAAATAGCTAAACTCAACAAAATCAAAGCGTTTTTGATGGTTAAAAGCGTAGTTATCAATAATTGGCCCAGCGCCGACAATACCTCTAGCGATAGCATCACTAACACGTGAACTGCGTGCAGAAATGGAAGAAAGATTCCCACTGGTTTCCAGTAAAATCTGCCATCCTCGCTCCCAGCCATACTCTTGTAACACATTTTCCACCATCAATTGCATCGTGCCAGAGTTCGCTGGTGTAGTCATGGTTAAGTGCCCTTGATAAATAGGATCACTTAAATCAATCCAGCTTTTTGGTGCAGGAAGCCCCCATTTTTGCAAGTATTGTGTATTGCTCATAATACCAATACCAGAATAACCAACCGTGGTTATCTTATCGTTTAAGATATCACTATGACGAGTTAACCATTTTGGCGTTTCATAATTGACAGGTAACCGCGCCAGCAACCCTTCTCTATCTAAATGATGAAAAAAGTTAGCCGATGACGACATCACAATATCAACAGGCTGTGTGGGATATTGTTTCATCATACGTGTTGCTATCGCGACACGACGATAAACCACTTGCACTTTGGTATCAGGATAACGTGCGCTAAAAGCTTCTGTGAGTGGTCTCATTGGTGTATCTGAAAGCGTCGTCAATATAACAAGCGGCTGCTCATCACTACGCACAGGTGTGATAAACAGCCAACTAAACAATAAACAGACGAGACTAAGTGTTATTTTTATTCTCATGACATACCCCTGATTTTGTTTTGAATAAACATAAAAATGTGTCGAACTTCAAACTTCTGATATTTAGCAATATTTATTATTTTGAGCTAATGAGTCCCTAATGACCCATTTACAACAATGATACGACGATATCTTCACTCATTTTTAAACCAACACCTAATAGCGATGTTACAAATTTGACTCACCGATTCAGCAGAATGTGTCATCGATGACTCAAATTCCCTCTTTTGCACCAAGATGACCTAAATGAATAGCATCAGCTCTGAAAACCAAAATCAGCTTCAGACATGAATAATATTCGGAGTCATCTCTATGCTAAGTTTCTTTAAAACCAGAAAGGATCTGCCGCTAATAGAAGCGTCAAGTGAAAAGATCCGCGCAATATATAAAAAGCACCAATGGCAGGTCTTCTTTGGTCTTGTTCTTGGTTATGCCATGTTCTATGTGGTTCGTATGGCACTCGGTGTGGTGAAAAAACCTATGCTGGATGCAGGTATCGTAACCACCGCTGAACTCGGTTTAATGGGTTCTGCGTTCTTCTTTACCTATGCATTTGGTAAGTTCTCTAACGGCTTCTTATCAGATTATGCCAATATTGGACGCTTTATGTCCATCTCGTTAATTGCCTCTTCCTTTGTTTGTATCTTCATGGGAATGTCAACGGCGAGCCTGTTCTTTATCCTATTATGGGGTATTAACGGTTGGTTCCAATCTGTCGGTTCAGCACCTTCTTGTGTCTCTATCTTCCAATGGTTCTCACCAAAACAGCGCGGTACCGTTTATTCCATCTGGGGTGGCTCGCGTAATATTGGTGAAGCAATTACCTGGATCTTGACTGCAACCATAGTGAGCTTCTTCGGCTGGCGCGCAGGCTTTATCGGTGCCGGTATCGCGGGTATTGCGGCAGGTATCATCTTACTGATGATCTTAAAAGACCGTCCTCGTACTTATGGCTTACCTGATCCAGCAACCGCGTATGGCGAAGAGTCAGAAGCCGTTAAATCAAGTGACCCGAAAGAAACACGTCGCGCTCAATTATTCATATTAAAACAACCAACAGTATGGATCATTGCAGCAGCTTGTGCAGCTATGTATATCTCTCGCTACGCAATCAGCTCATGGGCCGTTCTTTACCTGCAAGGTTCAAAAGGTTATTCACTGATTGATGCTGGTTTTGCGATGTCAACTTACCCTATTGCCGGTTTCTTTGGTGCAATCTTAGCGGGTATGGCTTCAGACAAACTGTTTAACGCTAACCGTCATATTCCTACACTGATTTATGGTATCGCCAACATCGCTGGTTTTGCACTGATGTTCTGGGGTCCACAAAGCCGTGTTATGGATGCAATTGCATTAAGTATGGTTGGTTTTGCAATGGGGGGTCTGGTTGTGTTCTTAGCGGGCTTAACCGCTTGTGACTTAATGCCGAAAAACGCAGTTGGTGCAGTAAAAGGCTTTATCGGACTGTTTGCTTACATTGCCGCATCTGCGCAAGAGTTAATTTCAGCATCACTGATTAAAGTTACTCAAGTTGGCGATATCACTCACTACGACTTCACCACAGTACAGTACTTCTGGATTGGTTCTGCCATCGCCTCCATGATTTTAGCGACGCTAGTCTGGAATGCGAAAAAAGTGACCATGGATTAATGAATTAATTAAGTTGTCATCAAGGGATACCGTTGGGTATCCCTCTTTAAAAAGAGAATGTCATTATGCGTAAGACAAAAATTGTTGCGACTCTTGGCCCAGCTAGCTGCACAGAACAGATGATCGAAAAACTGATTTTGGCAGGTGCTAACGTATTTCGTTTAAACTTTTCACATGGTACTAGCGAACAGCATCAGACTACAGCCGCAACTATCCGTCAGGTCGCAGAAAAACATCGTGTATTTATCGGGATCTTAGCTGACCTTCAAGGCCCGAAAATTCGTATCGCTAACTTTAAGAATGATTCCGTTAAATTAACGCAAGGCGATAGCTTTATCCTAAATGCAGATCTTGATCCAACATTAGGGGATGAGCAACAAGTTGGCTTGGATTATCCTCAACTTGTTCAGGAAGTCACACCAGGGAATATTCTGCTACTCGACGACGGTAATATCCAATTACAAGTCAGCGCAGTAAATAATAATCAAATTGAAACAAAAGTGACTGTAGGTGGAAAACTCTCTAACCGTAAAGGTATTAACTTACTCGGCGGCGGTTTATCAGCACCTGCGTTAACAGAAAAAGACAAACAAGACATACACACAGCCGCCGCGATTGGAGCTGATTATATTGCAGTGTCATTCCCACGTAATGGTGCTGATATTGAATATGCGCGCAGTTTAGTGATTGCGGCAGGAAGCCATGCCAAAATCGTTGCTAAAGTCGAGCGTGCTGAAGTGGTTTCTTGTGAAGCCAATATGGATGACATTATTAAAGCGTCAGACGTCATTATGGTGGCACGAGGTGACTTAGCGGTTGAAATCGGTGATGCCAGCTTACCGGGCGCTCAGAAGCAATTAATCGCACGTTGTCGTGCATTAGGCTGCCCTGTGATCACGGCAACCCAAATGATGGAGTCAATGATTGAAAGCCCAATGCCAACCCGTGCCGAAGTCATGGATATTGCGAATGCTGTTGGTGATGGTACTGATGCGGTAATGCTATCAGCCGAAACGGCGGCAGGAAAATATCCAGTCGAGGCGGTTAGTGCAATGGCGCGTGTTGCTGAAGGAGCCGAACGCTCTTTTGCAGCTAATGCTGAAAACCCATGGCAATCTCCGTCTTATTACTCACAAACAGGTCGTTGGATTGCTCTGGCAGCTGCGACAAGCGCCTTCCATGATGACAAGCATTTAAGTGTTGCAGCATTAACAGAAAATGGTAAATCAGTGACCTTATTGTCACGTTTTATGCCAAACAATAACGTATATGCATTAACAGATAATCCCGCACTTGCCGGTCAATTAACGGTATTACGTGGTGTAACACCTGTGGCTTATCAACGTCAAAATAATAATGACTGTGATGAAAACATCATGCAAAAACTACAAACAGAGGGATTATTAACAGACATGAATTCACTCTTGATCACTCGTTTATCAACCTTTGAAAAAACCGGTGAAAGCGACTGTTGTCATCTTGTTCCTGTAAAACAAGTTGAAGCAACAACTGCTTGAGTGTCTTCCATCAAGGGGCTTATGAGAGAGGCAACCTGAAGTAAATAATAAAAAAAAGAGCACACCAAAATCATTTTAGCCACAGGGAATGTGGCTATTTTTCGTCTAGATACTGCTATCAGCATGGCAAGGATAAGCATCTTGTAATGCGAGAATATAAATTAACTCCAACGGCGTTTCTTGTTGTTGGTTCTTCACTTCAGGATTTTTATCTAAATAAGCATCAATATGCTTAACCATAAAATCGCCATTTTGCTCTATTTTAGGCGGTGGGCAATAAAGAGGACGAAAATTATCGTTATCTTGATTCTCAATTTTTACAGCAACCGCATAAAAATTAAATCCATTTGCGATACCGTTTAGATAAGCTTGAGTCACCGATTTTAATTGTTTATTAGCAGGATGCTCGAGGGCTAATAATCGTTTTACCTCTAGATAACCGCTTAATGTCACTGCCTGTGAATACAGTGGGAATAACAATAGCATCCCTATAACCCCTTTTAATAACATTCCTTTTTTCATGCTGATTTTCTCTTTAATTCAATAGATATTGATTTCATTCTAGTCGTTTTACTGCGTTAAGAATATGTGCAATGAATATATACATTGAAGATCTTTTAAAGGCTCCCATTGTGCAAATCAAACACATCAAATTGTGATCACAAACCCATTTAGGATGGTTTCCAAACTAATTAGCAGTTTTTCACTTTACAAAGTAAATAAAACGGTGCATAACTATCAATCACAGACGATTTTATATAAAAAAAACATCTTTTAGTTTTGTTTCTAAACAAATGGAGTAGTAACGTGACACCGAACGTACCCAATACATTACGGCAAATGAATGCCTCGCTTGTATTAAATGTCATTCGTCATCAAGGTCCTTTGTCACGGGCTCAGATAGCCAAAATTAGTGGAATTACAAAAGCGACGGTGTCTGAAATTATTAACGATCTCCTTGAAGAAAAAATCGTTTATGAAAGCGGTGTTAGTTCGCCAGCAGGACAAGGTAGAAAAGGTATTTTAGTTAACTTCGATCCTCAACACAGTTTAGGTGTCAGCATTGATTTAGGCGGAACCAAAATCGCCTATGCTGTTTTTAACTTAGATGCCGAATTGTTGTATGAATATCAAGAGCCTACCTTTGATACTGACGATCGTGAGCACTTTATTACGCAATTTGCACAAAGTATTGAAAATGTGATCGAAAAAAGCGGCGTAGACCGTCAAAAGATCAATGTTATCGGTGTCGCCACACCAGGGATCATCGATATCAAAAATGGTGTTGTGCTAGAAGGTTCCCCTAACTTACCTCAATGGGATAATTTACCTTTAGCACAACAGCTTACAGAAAAACTCAATGTACCCGTTGTACTCGAAAATGATATTCGTGCAGCACTTGTGGGTGAAATGTGGAAAGGCCACTGCCGTCATACGCACAGTTGTGCGCTAATTGGCATCGGCACAGGATTAGGCTCCGCCTTGCTAATGGATGGAAAAGTTATTCGTGGCGCAAACAATGCAGCCGGTGAAATCGGCTATATGATGTTTGCTCGTGACCATCTCTTTCGAAATTGGCGCAATAAAGGATGCTTTGAGAGTTTCTGTTCCGGTTCAGGTTTAAGTGAACGCATGGCGAGCTTACGAGGGGAAAATCTTAGTGCGATTGAGATTATTCAAGCCTCACAACAAGGCGATCCTCTGGCTCAATCCTTAGTTGAAGAAATGGCAGATTATCTTGCTATTGGCATTATGAACTTAGTCGCCATTGCAAATCTGGAAAAAGTGGTATTAACAGGCGGGATCACTCGCTCTGCTGATACCTTTTTACCGCGTGTTCAGGCAAATCTAGGTAGACATTTATTTGCTAACACCAAAGTGAATATCGAGCTGTCTGAATTATGGGAAAAAGGCCCGCTTTATGGCATTGCCATTCTTGCCTTGGCTACGGTTTATCCATCAATTCAATTTATGCCCGAGATCCAATTGAGATAACCCTAATAAAAAAGCACCTAAACGAGATGGGAGCAACTCATGGCAGGAATACATCTTCACCCACATGATATTTTAGACGAAGGCATGCCCGCTATACTTCAACGCCTTGATGGCATGAAGCATGTCGAGCATTTATTTGTCGAAATTAATACCATTTTTGAACGTAACCCTTACCCTGTTGGTGATTTACCTCATAACCCTATCCATAATGTGGTTATGGGAACAGGTACACTACACATCAACACTCATACTGATTTCCCTCGTCTAAGCCAACGTGTTGATCCAACTATTTTAGCGGGTGCCGATCCGCTAATGACGATAAAAAAAGCCACTGATGGCGGAAAATATAAAGTCATTCCATGGGCAAATATTCTTAATGGCGATTTCACTGGGGATATAGAAAACAATCAGGTTATCGATTTTAAAGGCCGTCCACAGGCACACTGGCTCTGCCCTAACGCTCCTGATGTCGCTCAATTGTGGCAAAAGACATTCACAGCATTAAAACAAAACTACGGTTATGACACCTTTTTAATTGATCGAATTCGTTTCCCTGATTGGGCAGGTAAAGAAGTTAATCCAGCTGGATTATTTACCTGTTTTTGCCCTCACTGTGAAAAGAAAATGGTACAGCAAGGTTTACCTGTTAATGAAATCAAACAGCGTCTGGCGGCTTTAGCTGACTCATTAAAACAAGCGGATTTCGAAACACCTGTTGCCGCATTAAAAGAAGATCCTTTGTTAAAAGCGTGGCAAGTATTTCGCCAACAAAGTGTGACTCAATTAGTTGAAAAATTACTGTCTGATGCCAAACAAACTGCGGGTGGTATTACGTTATGGCTTGATCTATGGCCACCAGCTTATAGTTGGATCTTAGGTCAGAACTACCATGAATTAACGCGTTATTCTTCAACACTCAAACATTTCCCTTATCATAAATTAGGGGGAGGAGCAGATGTTCAAGGGTTAATTAATCATTTTGCCCATGATAGCGAAAGCCAAGAGCGTGCATTTACTGCGTTCAAACGCTTATTTGAATTACCTTATGACATTTCATACGAAACCTTTAAACAGCAAGGTTTTCCTATTCACTTTGTTGCAGAACAAAATAATAAAGTTCGCCAGCTTTCACAGCCAAATACCTTTATTTATAGCGGTATTCAAATGTGGAATTTACCTGCCTCTCAATTAATTGAAGCCGTTATTGCAGCAGAAGAAAGTGCTTGTGATGACTTACTTTATTATTGCTATGGATGGGCTACTCAAGAATTATTTGATGCAATTGGCGAACACAATACACCTAACAATAACGCCTATAACAACACGATTAAAGAATAATACACCGCGGAAAATCAGGATAAAATTATGGCTAAACAACAAAAATGGAAAGTCTTTTTCCTTCTGTTTGTCACGATGTTTTTACTCGGTGGCATTCAAAATACAAAAGGGCTTATTCTTGAACAAGTTCAACATGATATTTCATTAAATATGAGCCAAGTTGGCTCATTAATTACCTTTTTCCAAATCGGTTTTTTAATTGCCAGTTTATTAACAGGCTATTTTACCGATAAGAAAGGGTTAAAAGTCATGATGTTTATTGGCTCATTAATGATGGCGGTTGGTTTAACAGGAACCAGCCTTGCTTTTAATGTGATGCTATTTTTTGGCTTTTATCTGGTAATTGGTTTAGGTATTGGCTCGATGCTTGTCTCTATCGTGACCGTTATTCCGACTTTCTATAAAGAGAAAGCTGGCATGATGTTTAACGTCTCTAATGCAATGTTTGGCGTAGGGATGATTGTCACTCCGCTAATTTTACAATATCTATTTTCACACTCTATTTCATGGCGTACTTTTTATGTGGGTGTTGCCGTTATTGTTGCGGTCATTATTCTCGTATTGAGTACATTAAAAATAGAAAACAGCGCACAAGTTGATATGAAATTCAGTGACTTTTTAGAGTTACTGACACAAAAATCGCTATTATTAGTTATCTTATTTATTACGTTGTACGTTGCTGCTGAAGCCGCTTTCTTAAACTTCTTCCCTATTTTCTATACCTCTATGGATATTGGAAATATGAGTAGCGCACAAAAAGCAGAAACAGCCGCTTATGTGATTTCCAGTTTTGCTTTCTTATTTACTATTGGTCGTTTTATTGGTGGTTTTATTAACCTTGCATTGGGTGATCGCAAAACGCTTATTCTATTTTCATTATTTTCTCTAATCGCCATTATTGTAAGCCGTATCTTTGTGCAAGATGTTGTTTATCTGTTTATGGTATTTGGTTTTGCATTATCAGTGCTGTTTCCAACAGCCGCCGCCGTTGCCACAAAATTAACCAGCAAAAGTGGCTCGGTGATGGGATTGATTTATGTTGCTTCTGGATTGGGTGGTGCGTTAGCAGGTTCATTAATTGGTCAAGTATCAGAAAGTTATAATGTTTCTGTTGGCTTTAACCTGATTATTGTATTCGTCGCCCTCTTCTTTATTATTTCTCTATTTATTAGAGAACAAAAACAATAACAACAACCGTTATGCCTCTGAAATTTGCCCCTCCATATGAGGGGTTTTTTATTTCTATCGTGATAAATTAAGGTACATTTTCCTTTTTGTTTTGTTGATTTTTTCACCATCGCCCTAATAATAGTATTAATATTCACTGTTAAAATAGGAGAATATGATGGCAAGTGGATGGGCTAATGATAGTGCTGTTCAAGAGCAAATAGATGCCACCATTGATGATGCAATTGCCAGAGCTCGTAACCAAATGGCGCAAGGTGAAAGTGCAGAGTTTTGTGATGAATGCGGTGAGCCAATCTCTCTGGCTCGGCAAAAAGCCGTTCCTGGTGTACGTTATTGTTTAAACTGCCAAGAGGCATTTGATAAAAAAAATAATGCCTTTAGTGGGTATAATCGCCGTGGTAGTAAAGATAGCCAACTCAGATAATCTGCAATTATTATCATATAAAATAAAAACTGTACTTTAATATGGATTTCCTCGATTAAAGTACAGTTTGTTTTATTTAATCAGACAATAATTTAGTTAGATTTTCGCAACCTTTTTTGAGCTCATGTTTTGACTCATTTCGGTTAAAATCTTCATAAAATTATCAATATGAGCACGTTCAGTATTTGGATTCATAAATACCGCTTTTTCACCTGGAAGATAAATATAACGGTTATTTTTCGCATATTTCGAGCAAGCAATAGAATCTACCCAATTAGTAAATAATCCTTCTTTACCACGTTGTAAGAAAAGTTTTCTATGCCACTGCGTATTATGAACCATAAAGTCATATGCTTCTTTATCTGTAGAGCACGTTAACTCTAAATCAAAAGCAACATTAGGATCTTTGACTAAATTTGGATCATACAGTTTAAAACCAACACTTGGGCCTTGGTTTTGCGGTACGATCACTTTCGCATTCCCCATCTCTAACAACTGATGGCGCATGTAGTTGGCGTTTTGCAAACAGTGAGCAATAATGGTTTGGTAACCTTCAATACCCATATAGTGCATTGCAGAATAAGCACCAAAGATACCCACACCACTACGTGTACATTCAATAGTAGATTGTAAGTGAGTCTGCCCTTCTAATTCATGTTCAAAATAGGTGAAGTTTTCTGGATCGTTTTCCAGTGCCACGAAGTCATTGCCATTTTTCACCAATACTAAACTTGAGGTATAAGGCACATAGCCCCATTTATGGAAGTCGATGGTAATGGAATCGGCATATTTCAGATGTTTAAATTTCTCAACGTTCTGACGTAAACCTTCTAAGGTGACATCATTAATTGCCAGCGGATTACTGCTAAAATCATATTCTAAGAAGAAGATAATCGGCCAACCAACAGCTGCATCAACGTGAACATGGGGCTTAACAGGGATCTCGAATTCTTCACATAAGCGATCACGTAATTCACAAACCCCTTTCACATCATCCACACCAAAGGTGTCTGTTGTTCCTGTGGTTAACATGATAGTGGGTACTTTGCATTTAACAGTAAAGCACGCCCTTAATTCTCGCTCTAAGTGTTCTAAATTAATGGTGTTATCTTCAGACACTTTAATACGGATAGTTTTGTTATCAACATCAACACCTAATAAGGCTAGGTTAGTCATATTTGAATAGTGACCACCTTGGGAGTTAATGATGCGATAATCTTGATCTGCTGCCATGCCTAAATGTTTAGAATTAGGCATAGACTTGCGTAATCCAAAGAGATAACCATATAAGTTACACATGGTGCCACCTTGAGTGAACACACCTGAGGCAACTTCAGGATCGTAACCAACCAATTTAGCGACTTTTTTTATCGTCACTTTCTCTAACGCATCAGCAACACCAGAATATTCGCAATACACCATGTTAGGGTTGCCCATTAACCCTAAGATTGAACCATAAACCCCCGGATCACTTGGCATTGCAATTACGTTTTCAACAGCTAATGGATTTTCCCAGTTTTTACACAGTGTTGAAACTAACATCAGTAGTTCATTAGGATCATTTTCTGGGTAATTAATGTTTTGTTGGATTTGCGTATCCGTCATTAGACGTTCAAATAGTTGTTGCCCATTTGAGTAACGTTGTAATTGGTCATTATCGTTAGAAGTTGTTTTTCTAAACTGTGTAATCGATTGGATTGTTTTATCCTGAAATATCGGCCAATACTTCGGATCTCGGCTGAAAAAGTGAGTAATAACGTCGTGGTATTTCTTCTCAAATTCCGCATTCAGAATGTTAGCAGAAGATAGACCTAATAAATCTTGATTTTTCACTATATTCTCCAAATAGAAACCGAAAATAACTTAATTGAACAGTATAGCAATACTATACATTTTCTAATTAATTTAGTTAGTACTTCATGTGATCGCATAGGCTCTACTCACAACCACACAAAACAAAATATTTTATTTAATATCAATAAGATATTGATATTCGGAAAGTTAAATTTACAGATATTATTATTTCATATATATGCTTATGTGACTGACATCACAATGAAAATTAAGCTACAAACAAAAATAATCACCCGAAATACTATTAACTATTTGAAATATAATCAAAATACAATAATAACCAGCTAACTATATGATATTATTGGAGTCTCTATTTAATTAATTGTATTAATCTGTTATTTCCGCAATTAGTACAGCTAAAATTACATTAAGTTTAGTTACCACCAATAAAATCAAACGAAATCACTATAATATTTTCCATAATTAGCTAATTAATTATAATTTTAACTATTATTAGGTATAAAGTATGGGTTAAGGCTAAAACGGAAGGTAGTCAATAATGAAAATATAAAAAAGAAAATAATCATAGAGAATAATTCTACAAATAACGAAAATATTGGTTGAAAACAAAAGACAGTCACCCTGCTAAACAATCAGAATATTTACTCTACATATTTTGCTTCTTTTGCCGATACTTAAAGTAATAAAGTAGGTAATTAACGGAGAAGACAATATGAAAGCACGTATCGCTATTGCTGCTGTATTCGTATTATTATCCGCAAGTGTCTATGCTGAAGAATTTACCTGCCAACTTGAAAATGGTAAGTATGTCAGCGTGTTCGTTGAACATGGAAAGCCACCTGTTTATCGCTATGGCACACTTGCAAAAACAGAGATCACACTACCTGTTCCTCAGCAACCCAATAATAATGTCTTTTATGGGCATCAAATGTTTGTTGCTGGCGCATCGACTTATATTCGATTTAAGAATGGAAATTACAGCTACATTGTTTATGACGGTGAAGGTAGAGGATGGAACTTTAACGGTATAATTGTTTATAAAGACAATAACATTATCAGTAAAAAAGAGTGCAAACAGCCATTAACACCCAGCTTAGATAATTTAAAAAATTACTCAATTAAAATGGACCCTTATTTAGAAACCTATATTTATGCTCCTTAATTTCTAATTTAATTAAACATATATACATAAAAAAACCCAATTCTTAAATTGGGTTTTTAGTATCTTTAAGCAACGAGATGTATTGATTAGTCTTCTAATAACAGAACAGATTCTAATGCAATTTCAATCATTTCGTTAAAGGTAGTTTGACGCTCTTCTGCTGTAGTTTGTGTACCTTTTTTGATGTGGTCAGATACGGTACAGATGGTCAATGCTTTTGCGCCGTATTCCGCTGCAACACCGTAGATACCTGCAGCTTCCATTTCAACACCTAAGATGCCGTATTTTTCCATTACATCAAACATTTCTGGATCTGGAGAGTAGAACAGATCAGCAGAGAAGATATTACCAACGCGAACTTTAATGTCTTTCGCTTTTGCTGCATCAACAGCATTCTGAACTAATTGATAATCAGCAATAGCGGCAAAATCTTGGCCTTTGAAACGCAGGCGGTTAACTTTAGAGTCTGTACATGCGCCCATACCAATAACAACATCACGCAGTTCAACATCTGGTAATACTGCACCACATGAACCCACACGGATGATAACTTTCACGCCGAAATCTGTAATTAATTCTTTTGCGTAAATTGAGCAGGAAGGAATACCCATACCGTGGCCCATAACAGAAACTTTACGGCCTTTATACGTACCTGTAAAACCTAACATACCACGAACATTGTTTACTTGACGGACGTCTTGTAAAAAAGTTTCAGCGATGTATTTAGCACGAAGCGGGTCGCCCGGCATTAAAACGACATCAGCAAAATCGCCCATTTCTGCGTTAATATGAGGGGTAGCCATAATTCTTCCTTTTAATTGATCTTTTTACTATTCAAATATCATTCGGTAGGCATATTACTATACCTACCGAAGTTAAATTAAAACATTGCCTTACCATAGTCGACCGGAGATAAACCGAAGTATTTCACAACAGTCTGACCGATATCAGCGAAAGTTTCACGGTGCCCCAATGAACCCGGTTTAACTTTTGGACCATAAACAAGAACAGGAATGTGTTCACGAGTATGATCAGAACCAGGCCAAGTTGGGTCGCAACCATGGTCTGCTGTTAAGATAAGAATGTCATCTTCTTTAACCAGTTCCATTAATTCTGGTAAACGACGGTCGAATAACTCAAGTGCTTCACCATAACCCACAACATCACGACGGTGGCCGTAAGAGGAGTCAAAATCAACAAAGTTGGTGAATACAATTGTGTTATCGCCCGCAAGTTTCATTTCTTCAAGTGTTGCATCAAACAGTGCATCAATACCTGTTGCTTTCACTTTTTTAGTGATACCTACGTTTGCGTAGATATCAGCAATTTTACCAATAGAAACAACATGGCCTTGTTTTTCATCAACCAGTTTTTTCAACATCGTTGGTGCTGGTGGCTCTACAGCTAAATCATGACGATTACCTGTACGGGCGAAGTTACCCGGCTTGTCACCGATAAATGGACGCGCAATAACACGACCAATATTGTAATCACCTTTGTTTAGCTCATCACGAGCAATTTCACACAGCTCATATAATTTATCTAAACCGTAAGTTTCTTCATGACATGCAATTTGGAATACAGAGTCGGCTGAGGTATAGAAAATCGGCTTACCGGTTTTCATATGCTCTTCACCCAGTTCATCCAAAATCACTGTACCAGATGCGTGACAGTTACCTAAGTATCCTGGTAATTTTGCACGTTTAACGATGTTTTCTAGCAGTTCTTGTGGGAATGAGTTTTTCAGTTCTTTGAAGTATCCCCAATCAAACAGAACAGGCACACCCGCAATTTCCCAGTGGCCTGACGGAGTATCTTTACCAGAAGAGATTTCACTGGCATAACCATAAGCACCGATAATATCTGCATTTTTATCTAAACCGACAGGGAATTTGCCTGTTGATTCTTCCGCAGCTTTACCTAGACCTAAGCGGCAAAGATTAGGTAAATGGAGAGGACCTTTACGACCGTCTCTATCTGCTTTACCGTCAGCAAACGCTTGTGCGATATGCCCTAAAGTGTCTGAACCTTGGTCACCGAATTTCTCCGCATCACCGGCAGCACCGATACCGAAGGAATCTAATACCATGATATGTACACGTTTCATAATTCTCTCTCCTGTGTCATTCTCCGTAGACCACGGATATGTCACTGATAAATCGTAATTGAGTTCTTATTCGCTGATTTGGCGGTACACCATTGGTGAAGCTTCGCGTTTGCTGTCACCAATTACCATCGCTTTACGGACTTCAGCCGCAGCTTCTTGCCATGATTTTTCACTGTTCGCATGGATCATCGCTAACGGAGTGTCTGTATTGATTTCAGCACCAAGCGCTACGATGTCGCTTAATCCCACACTATAATCAATTGCATCAGTGGCTTTACGACGACCACCACCTAATGTCACAACAGACATACCTAATGCACGTGTATCCATTTCTGTGATAAACCCAGCTTTCTCAGCAAATACAGGTTTACTTAATACCGCAATTGGCAGGTATTTATTGTAGTTTTCAACAAAATCAGATGGGCCTTTCTGTGCTGCAACCATTCGACCAAAGACTTCTGCCGCTTTACCGTTATCCAACACATCTTGTAGTTTTTGACGAGCTTGTTGACGATCATCCGCTAAACGGCCTGATACTAACATTTCAACACACAGCGCCATAGTGACTTCAAATAGACGAGGGTTACGGTATTCACCTGTTAAGAATTGAACTGCTTCACGAACTTCAACCGCATTACCTGCGCTTGAAGCTAGAACTTCATTCATATCCGTTAACAGTGCCGTAGTTTGACAGCCTGCGCCATTTGCTACTTGGACAATTGACTCAGCCAGCTCTTCAGACTTCTGATAAGTCGGCATAAAGGCACCAGAGCCCACTTTAACATCCATCACTAATGCATCTAAACCTTCAGCTAATTTTTTACCTAGAATAGAGGCTGTGATAAGCGGGATTGAATCAACTGTAGCAGTAATATCACGGGTAGCATAAAAGCGTTTATCAGCAGGTGCTAATGAATTAGTCTGTCCGATAATAGCAACACCCACGTTACGAATAATATCGCGGAATTTTTCATCATCAGGGAAGATATCGAAACCTGGAATTGCTTCGAGTTTATCTAATGTTCCACCTGTATGACCTAATCCACGACCTGAAATCATAGGAACATAACCGCCACACGCGGCAACCATTGGCCCTAACATCAGGGATGTAACATCACCTACACCACCTGTTGAGTGTTTATCAACAATTGGGCCGTTTAAATTTAGGCTTTTCCAGTTCAGTACTGTACCGGAATCACGCATAGCTAATGTCAGAGCAACACGCTCAGGCATCGTCATATCGTGGAAATAAATAGTCATTGCTAATGCAGCAATTTGACCTTCAGAAACAGTATTATCTCTGACGCCATTAATGAAAAAACGAATTTCTTCCTCTGTTAAAGGATGACCATCACGTTTTTTACGAATAATCTCTTGGGCAAGAAACACTGCAACCTCCTGGTTTTATAGCATTGATAACGCCCACAATAAAATGTGGACGTATTACACGAATGGATTAGTAACCACTAGACGATTTTTGCTCGCCATGACCTAAAGTGGCTAGTAAATTACCTAACAAGCTTGATGCGCCAAAACGGAAGTGACGGGCATCAACCCAGTTGTCACCCATAATGCGTTTAGCCAATGCAAGGTATTGGGCAGCTTCTTCAGCGGTACGTACACCACCAGCCGGTTTAAAACCAACTTCTTTGCCAACGCCCATATCGTGGATCACTTGGATCATTAACTCAGCGCTTTCCAGTGTTGCATTTACAGGTACTTTACCTGTGGAGGTTTTAATAAAGTCTGCACCTGCTTTGATGGAAATTTCAGATGCTTTACGGATAAGCGCTGGATCTTTCAGCTCACCCGTTTCAATAATGACTTTCAGTAAAGCGCCTGCTTTTGCACAAGCTTCTTTACATGCTTTAACGATATCAAAACCGATTTGCTCGTTACCAGCCATAAATGCACGGTAAGGAAAAACTACGTCAACCTCATCTGCGCCATAAGCTAATGCCGCGTTGGTTTCTGCTAATGCGATATCTAGATCATCATTACCATGAGGGAAGTTAGTTACGGTTGCGATACGAACGTCAGGAGTACCTTGTTCGCGTAACACTTTACGTGCTAACGGAATAAAACGTGGGTAGATACAAATAGCAGCAGTATTGCCTTCTGGGCTTTTAGCTTGATGACATAATGCTGTCACTTTTGCATCAGTATCATCATCATTTAATGTAGTTAAATCCATCAAAGACAGCGCAAGGCGCGCTGCAGCGGTTAAATCTGTCATAAAACTCTCCAACGATGTTTCTCAAGCCCTTTTGGGCGTACGCTTAAGGTTAGCGATTAAATTTGTTGGCGAGCGGACTTGGTTCCTTGAAGATGTTGTTGCAGCTTAATACCACAACGACAGCTGAGCTCCCTCTCACCGCGCTATGCTCACTTCGGCGACCCGTCATTGAGCTTTCGCCATTCCATGAAGTTTCAGCACATCTTATTTGAACACGCTAAGGAACAATTAGATGTGCTTTTCGTCACACTAATTAAATGCAACTTGCAATATATAACATAAAAATGTGATAAATATCACAGTTAAGTCGTTTTCTGGTTTAATGTTACTCGAATAGCGCCTTTAAGTCGTCTTTATAACGCAAAAAAAGCGTGAGCAATATAAAATGATATCGTTATTAACCCTATTCAATACAAATTGCGAAATATCTCTCACAATAAAAGTAGTTAACATTACAGCAGAAAACAAACATAAAAGAGCAGATAGGCAAAACCCATCTGCTCTCTACAATAAAAATTAATTAAGCAACAACGGCCATTGCTGTTAATGCAAAGAAGAATCCTGCAATCGTTGCACTCATTAAGTTAGAGAGTGTACCTGCAAGTACTGCTTTCATACCTAAACGAGCCACATCTTGACGACGATTTGGTGCCATTCCACCTAAACCACCTAACAAAACAGCTACGGAAGAAAGGTTAGCAAAACCACACAGTGCAAAGGAAATGATTACCTTTGTTTGTTCTGATAACACCATGAGTCCAGAGCCCGCAACAAGTGCATCCTCTTTGAGATATTTACTAAATTCAGAGTAAGCATAGAACTCATTGATAACAATTTTTTGTCCAATAAATGAGCCTGCAATGGTCGCTTCACTCCAAGGCACGCCAATTAGGAAGGCAATAGGTGCAAACACCCAACCAAACACGAGTTCTAATGAGAAATTCTCATAACCAAACCAGCCACCAATACCACCGAGGATACCATTAACTAATGCAATCAATGCAACGAAAGCAAGTAACATGGCACCGACGTTAAGGGCAAGCTGTAAACCTGAAGAGGCACCTGCAGCTGCAGCATCGATAATATTGGCGGGTTTTTCGTCATCTGCCATTTTATCAAGCGCATCTTTTTGATCATCTGGTGTTTCTGTTTCAGGGATCAATAATTTAGCAAAGAGTAAACCACCAGGAGCCGCCATAAAGGAAGCCGTAATCAGGTACTCCAACGGTACGCCCATGCTAGCGTATCCAGCAAGCACAGAACCCGCAACAGAGGCTAAACCACCACACATAACAGCAAAGAGCTCAGAGGTTGTCATTCTTGCAATATAAGGGCGAACAACAAGTGGTGCTTCTGTTTGTCCAACAAAAATATTTGCAGTTGCAGACATCGATTCTGTTCGTGATGTACCCAGTACTTTTTGTAAACCACCACCAAGAATTTTGATGACGATTTGCATAATGCCAAGGTAATACAACACTGCAATGAGTGAAGAGAAAAACACAATAACAGGCAGTACGCGTAGGGCGAATACGAAACCGCCACCACCAAATAATTCGAACATTTTATCTGATACTAAGCCCGCAAAGAGGAAGCTCATCCCATTATTGCCGTAATCAATAACATTCTTAACGCCATCAGAAATCGCAAGAAGTACCTCGCGACCACCGTCGGAATAAAGAACAAATGCACCTAAGCCAATCTGAATAAGGAATGCGCCACCAACTGTACGTAGTCTAATTGCACGTCGATTGCTGGAAAACAGAACGGCTATCAATATTAATGTTGCCATTCCGACCAAGCTCATAATGAGTTGCATTGAAGGATCCCTGTTCACATAAAAATTTAATGGATTATCAATAATGCCCTTGCCAGAGCTTATTGACTCTTTTTTGCCAGATAATTATACCTAGTCTAAGAAAAGAACCCTCAACATCCATCACAAATAGGGTCTGAAAAAAGTAACAAAAAAGTCACAAATGAGAAGTTGATCACACAAAAAGAGGGGAAAACTGCATTATTGAATAGGCAGAATAGAGAGAAAACATCATCCGATTAACAAACCATGTATTCAATTTTAACCAGTAAAGTTAAATTCAATTCAACAACTAGATATTATCTTTTAACCGAAATAATTGTAGGCTATTAAAATAGAGTTGCTGTGCAATTACCTCAGAGGGTTCTTGACGTAGTTCACAGAGTTGAGAAAAAACATATTGAATTCGTTCTGGGCGATTGGGTTCACCTTGAAAACCGCTCACAGGCATATCGGGCGCATCTGTTTCTAGTAATAGCGATTCAAGCGGCAATGAAGCCATTGCTCGACGGGTCTTTTGTGCTCGCTCATAAGTAATGGTTCCACCAACGCCAATAAAATAGCCTTGTTGAATAAACTTTTCAGCTTGTTGCTGGCTTCCTGCAAAACCGTGTACAACTCCTTTACGAGGAACATCATAACGACGTAACAAGGCACTTAACTTATCGTGAGTTTTTCGTGAGTGTAAAATAACGGGTAAATCAAACTTAGCCGCTAATTTAAGTTGTGCAATTAAAAAGCGCTCCTGCTTTTCTGGTTGCGGGTTATCCATATAGTCATCAAGCCCGATTTCTCCGATAGCAACACAACGAGGTTCTATTTTTAATTTCTGTTCTAATTCAATGAGATGTTGTTCTGTATGCGCTTCAATATATAAAGGATGTAATCCTAATGCACTATATAATTGAGGATATTCATTTGATAACTCAGTCACCACATCAAAATTCCAGCGAGCAACTGCAGGAATAATGATTTTTTTTACTTGCGCTTGATGTGCTAAAGATAAGCTATTTGCAATATCATTATAAAAAACCGGAAAATCAAAATGACAGTGAGTATCAATAAATTTATTCATTCTTAAACCTGCCTTACATCAGGGTGCACACTTCTTGTTCCTTGTTGAATAATTGAAGCATCCTCCGCTTTATCCGCCTTTGCTTCTTGCTCAAATAGGCTAAAGATTTTTTTATCATGCTGTTTGAATTTTTTCTTAGAAAAATGCTGACCTATTGTCGCTAAAAAATAGCGTCCACAACGTCTACCCACATGATAATCATGATTTAATGCACTTAAACGACTTCCTAATGCACTCGATTGTAACGTCGTTGGTGGATAGATTTCGATAACAACAACATCTTCTGGAGGCGATTGAATAAATTTAAGTGTTTCGGTATAGGTTTCGATATGGACTTGAGCCATCGCCATAAAACGTTGTAAACGGCTATTTTCAAACCATTTTCCCATACGATCGACCCATTCTGTTGTGTATTGATATTCAGAAGGTACCGTGCGCACAACAACAATAGTACGACAACCACGTCGATAAGCTTCTCTCACTGGAATAGCATCGCTGATACCACCATCATGATAAACAACATCATGAAATAAGACCCCATTACGATAAAAAGCAGGGATAGCACTGGACGCTTTGATTATCTCAAGCCAAGTCAGTTCATCGGGTTGAAAATAATTGGCCTGAAAATTATCAGAACGACTTGCCACCATATAAAATTCGCGCCCCGTATCAAACCGCCGTAGTGCTGTTGGTATATCAAGAGGCATTTCTTTGGCTGTCGTGTCTATATACCAATCAAGATCGAGTAAATTGCCGCCACGGACAAAACGAATGGGATTGAAGAATTGATTATTGGTTGTATAGCGATTAATAATTTTACGTGCATATCCACGCTGACCACAGGCAAAAGCAGACAAATTTTGTGCTCCCGCAGACACCCCAAGTAAAACATCAAAGGGATCAAATCGTGATCGCATAAATTCATCAAGGACACCCGCAGTAAAGATCCCGCGTTGACCTCCGCCCTCACAAACTAAAGCAACTTTACCTTGTGGTAGTGAGGATTGAAATTCGAGTGCAGTAATATTATTTAATGTGACAGGTATATACTTCCCCATAATGTCTCCTTAATACAACTTAACAAAGGATACCCGCACATTTTTTTGACGTCATTCTTTTTCCGTACTCATTCAAATAAATTAGACAATATATTCTTAGAGTGTAACGAATATAAAAGAAAATCACGTTTATGATTTGATATTTACATCTGAGTCTACGCTTTTAACACCTTCAATTTTTTCAATAACTTGTAAGATTTTTTCTTCTTGCGCTTTACTATCAACAAAACCGGAAAGAAAGACATGCCCAAACTCAGTACGAATAGAAATATTCTCACTATTAATATCTTGCATTGGCAATAGCGTATCTTGAATTTTATTAGAAATAGAAGTATCACTTAAGTAGTGACCCGTATTATTCCCACTTTTATTAATCTCGCTATACCACGATGTTTCAGCTGACGCGCCCATACTGACAAAAGCTAAGCCGATTGACATTAATAACGCCAATTTTAGCGTCTTATATTGTTTCATTGCTCTCCCCCTAATCACAATAACTGAGATAGGAAATATACGTGTGTTTTAATGTCTGTCTTTTTATTAAGCACTACAAAAATTTAACAATCTAAGCTATTACACTAATAAGCTATCCGAGTTAAATAAAGTAAAAAATAGCAAATAAAGACTAATCCTAATAATTTTATTCTAAAAATGAAAAATAAATCTATAAAAAATTTTACATATATTTATAAATAAGTGTAAAAACAGGCATCATGTTAACAGAGAAAAAAAAGAGTAATTCCAAATGAAGAAGGGTTTTTCGGTAGGATATTAGGGATATACAGAGGATATTTAACAAAGAAAATCGAGTCTCTCACAGCGATGGGTTTATTAAGTATAAAGACTCAACAAAGCGAAGCAACAAATAAGGCTATATTAAAAAATATAGCCTTTTCATTAAGTTAAATGCTCAAAGTATGAACACACTCTTACTCTAAATAATTCAAGCGACAACTTTAAGCATAAACACACTTTTACTCTAAATCGTTCAAGCGCCAACTTTAAGTATAAGCATGAGAATACTATTACTCTAAATAGTTCAAGCGGCAACTTTAAGCATCAGCACGAACATGCTATTACTCTAAATAATTCAAGCTGCAACTAGGCGACAAGTGAATGAGTCGCTAGGAGCATACATAAGTATGTGACTAGTGCGAATGAACGTAGTCAACAACGTTGCAGCTTGAAGTATGACGAGTAATTAGTGCTCACGGGTCTGATGGAACTCAACATCAGGATAACGCTCACGTGTTAAATTCAAATTGACCATCGTTGGTGCGATATAAGTTAAGTTATCGCTGCCATCAAGTGCCAAGTTTTGTTCATTTTTACGTTTAAACTCTTCGAGTTTTTTCTCGTTATTACATTCAACCCAGCGTGCCGTTGAAACGTTAACGGATTCATAAATCGCTTCAACGTTATATTCACTCTTAAGTCTTGCAACAACCACATCAAACTGAAGTACACCGACCGCGCCGACGATTAAATCGTTATTTGCCAGTGGTCTAAAGACTTGTACAGCACCTTCTTCTGATAACTGCACCAATCCTTTAAGTAACTGTTTCTGTTTTAATGGATCACGTAAACGAATACGGCGGAACAATTCTGGCGCAAAGTTTGGAATGCCCGTGAATTTCAGAATTTCACCTTGAGTAAAAGTATCACCAATCTGAATGGTACCGTGGTTATGAAGACCAATAATATCGCCAGGATAAGCATGTTCAACGTGAGAACGATCGCCTGCCATAAAGGTTAATGCATCAGAAATCACCACATCTTTTTTAATTCGAACTTGGTGTAACTTCATACCTTTATCATACATACCAGATACAACACGTAGAAATGCAACACGGTCACGGTGCTTAGGATCCATATTGGCTTGGATCTTGAAGACGAAACCGGTGAACGTTTCTTCAGAAGCAGTGACTTCTCGCATATCAGTTTGACGAGGCATTGGTGCTGGCGCCCATTTTACAAGGCCATCAAGCATATGGTTAACACCAAAGTTACCTAATGCAGTACCAAAGAACACTGGGGTTAATTCGCCTGCTAAAAATGCCTCATGATCAAATTCGTGAGAAGCACCTAATACTAACTCTAATTCATCACGTAATTGACTTGCTAAATCGTCACCTATCGCTTCATCAAGCTCTGGGTTATCTAACCCTTTGATAACACGAGAATCCTGAATAGTGTGACCTTGACCGCTTTGATAAAGATAAGTTTCATCTTTCAGAATATGATAAACCCCTTTGAAGAGTTTTCCGCAACCAATAGGCCAAGTAACAGGACTACACGCGATTTTTAATTCTGTTTCAACTTCATCCATGACTTCCATTGGATCACGAATATCACGGTCAAGTTTATTCATAAAAGTCAGAATTGGGGTATCACGTAAACGTGTGACTTCCATTAATTTACGAGTACGATCTTCGACCCCTTTAGAAGAGTCAATGACCATTAAACAGCAGTCAACTGCAGTTAAAGTACGATAAGTATCTTCAGAGAAGTCTTCGTGCCCTGGGGTATCTAATAAGTTAACTAGACAATCAGCATAAGGGAACTGCATAACTGAGGTTGTAATAGAAATACCACGTTGTTTTTCCATTTCCATCCAGTCAGACTTTGCATGCTGATTTGAACCACGGCCTTTTACGGTTCCTGCACGTTGAATTGCTTGTCCGAATAACAACACTTTTTCAGTGATGGTTGTTTTACCCGCATCTGGGTGGGAAATAATGGCAAAAGTTCTACGACGAGCAACTTCTTGCTGAAAAATAGGATTAGACATCAATGGTGATCTTCTGGTTGATAGACGAGAGAATGTAAGACACTGATATATTGCTATAAGTAATAATTAACGTGACTATAAAAACATTCAACCCGTAAGTTAATCTTAATTGGCGCTTATTTTCGCCTATCTTGTCTGTATAAACAATCAATGGTTACTATTTTATCTACTTGAGGGAGTGATGCCTAGTGTTTGAAAAAATTAATCGTATCTACTGCCTTATAGAGCAACATTGTTTTCATTGATACGCTCAGCATACCTATGTTTGCTAAAAATTCTACAAGCTACCTTTATGAGCTAACAATAAAGCAAAGCGTTAGCCTATTTATTTTCGGTTCAGGATTGAATAGAAGGATCTAAATAAACATACCTTCATTTAGATTTAATTTTGTCTATATTTAGAGACTAATCACTTTATTTAAAATAAAAGCAAATACTCAACTACTTCTTTTAAATATTATTCACCTTTTTAACACCGTTATAATCACCTGACGTTTTAAAATTTAACGATGACAAAAGTGAAATTAACTTGATAAATTTACATTAAGTAAAAATAAAGATAAATTTCAAATAAAAATAATGAAAAAATAAAATTATCATTCTTCAAATAAAACAAAAAACGCCTAATAGAAGGCGTTTTAAATTTAACTTAAATAAAGATTTAATTAGAAAGAAATAGGATAAGCCATGATAATCGCATCTTCATTTCCTGTCTTCGTTGGGTAATAGTTTTTGCGTTTTGAAACGAAATTAAATCCTATAGATTCATAGAGATTGAACGCTTTTTCATTAGATTCTCGCACCTCTAACCACAAGGTGGCGATATTTTTTTTCTCAAGTGTTTCAATCAGTTCCAATAAAAGTGCTTTACCGTAACCTCTCCCCTGATAATCAGGATGGATTGCGATATTAAAAAGTGTTGCCTCATCTAATATTAATTGCGTAATTGCAAAACCTACAATAATATTATCAATGCAAATTTTCAGATTAAAATAATGACTACCTTGGTTACTATAAAATGTTTCTTCACTCCAAGGGAATGAATGACTTAATTTTTCAATTTCCCATGCTAAAGGTAAATCAGCAGGGTTTAAGAGTGAAATGGTCTTCATATTGATAAATTTGTTTCCAAAGATCGCGTTTTGCATCAGCATCAAAATATAACTGATGTAATGAAGGGCTTCTCAGAGAAGTATATTCAGAGGGAAGTATGAGATCAGTGCCTAATAACCAGCAGGGAAGATTGAATGATTCTGTGAGCATGCTCACATCATCTGTTGTAATACAATAGATTTCGTCTTTATCTATCCCCATGGCGCTAAAAATATCAGAGAAAAGCCCGTTATTTAGATCAACGGTATCATCAGTAATGATAAGTAAACGTGTTGTATCCGGAAATTGAACAGAATGCTCGCCTTTTAACACAGCAGGCTTATGAAGTACCCACTGACGAATTCCAAGTTGGGATAACATTCTGTCTTTACGGCTCATTATGTTTACCTATCAAGTGTAGAACAACGGTACATAGTATCAGAGGGCATAAACTACGCCAATAAATAGCGTCGGTTTCTTTATATCTGATATCATGCGTCTCATGTTTTTTAAGGAGTAATAATCATAATGTCCTCACTGTCCCCTGCTAGCGAAGTTATTCTTCGTCACCTAGATCATTTCGCAGACAGGCATGTACTTATTGCAGGTGATCTTCAAGATACTTTTGCGGCGCAAATTCAGGCAAAAAGTGTCAGAGCATATACCAACCAATATCACCAGTGGCTACCATTACTAAAATCAATGGGGGATAATGCACTCTTCGGTTTAGTTGCAGATCAATCCTTTGTGAAATATTGCAATACCTTGATCTATTTTTGGCCTAAAAATAAAAACGAAGCCACTTTCCAACTGCGTAGCCTTTGCTCTAACTTACAAGTGGGTACTGAAATTTTTATCGTCGGTGAAAACCGTAGCGGTGTTAAAAGTGCCACTGAATTAATGAACGGTATCGCTAAACTTAAAAAAATAGATTCTGCACGCCGTTGTAGCTTATTTTTTGGTACTCAAACATATCAAACACTGTTTGACCGTAATAACTGGTGGCAAACCTATCGCCATGACGACTTAACCGTAATGGCATTACCGGGTGTCTTTAGCCAAAATGCATTAGATGAAGGTAGCCGTTTATTACTTTCAACTTTTGATGATGCAATGGTTGGCGATTTACTGGATATGGCATGTGGTTGTGGCGTTCTTGCTACAGTTTTAGGCAAGAAAAACCCAATGTTGAAACTCACCTTGTGTGATGTAAATGCAGCGGCAATTTCTTCCAGTATTGCGACATTAAATGTGAATGAATTAGAAGGCCGAGTGATTGCAAGTAATGTCTATTCTGCCGTTGAAGAAACTTATG
Source organism: Proteus sp. G2673 (assembly GCF_009915125.1). NCBI lineage: Bacteria > Pseudomonadati > Pseudomonadota > Gammaproteobacteria > Enterobacterales > Morganellaceae > Proteus > Proteus sp. G2673. Next base: position 17,597 of record NZ_JAABLT010000010.1, on the reverse strand, counting down.
ATTGGATAATCTCAAACCCGCCTTTCCATGATGGTTTAGGTACAAGCTATACTGCTGCTGAAGATATTATTCGCCTTGCACCAAATTATCTGAAAAAAGGCGGTAAATTACGCATTGTAGCGAATTCGTTTATCCCTTATCCAGATATCCTGGATCATGTATTTGGCTCTCATGAAGTGCTTGCATCAACAGGTAAATTCAAAGTTTACCAAGCCACCAAGAAAGACTAATCACAAGCCCTGTTATTTATGACAGGGCTTTATTTTTCATCACCAAGATATTTATTAATAAAAAATAATTGACGCCAAAAATAATTGGCATAGAATTCGCGTTCTGTCTGACTGCGAGGATGGCGGAATTGGTAGACGCGCTAGCTTCAGGTGTTAGTGTTCTTACGGACGTGGGGGTTCAAGTCCCCCTCTTCGCACCACTCAATTAACCTTTCTTTTCCTTTGATAACCCCCAGTTAATAATCCTTTATTGCTCTCTATTCATTATCCAGAATATGTGACTAACAGTGTCATTAAGCTATAAGTCAACACAACACCAGCCGGGATCATCACCCACATCTGCAATTTCTTATGGAATAACATCAATGTTGATAGCAGCATTGAAACAACTAAAACTAACGTAAATGCAGATGTTCCAGCAATCGAGTGCATAATGACGGTAAGCAAAGAAGAAACCGCTAACATTTCCCATAAACTGATACGAGATGTCCAAGAAGCGACTGAAGATAAACGTGTTAATTTAGCCATAATAACTCACCATTAATGATAATGATTTTCATTATTATATACAGCACCAATACTAAATCAACTTATATAAAGAAAAAAAACGCTCTATATCCTTATTTTTTAAAAGGTTAAAGCATTTTCTAAAACATAAAAAACGCCTTCTCATTCTCACGAAAAGGCGTTTGATTTTATAATATTATTAATAAACGAAATTAAGCGTTATTTGACTTTATAAAATAAAAGACCATATGAATATCTTCTGGCTCTCTTTCATAAAGTTCAGGATCAGGAATATCAATTAAACGACACCCTAAATGCTGATAAAAATTCACGCTGTTTTCAGAAGGTGTTGATGAAATATATAATCCATCCGCACCGTTTTCCTTCGCATATTCCACACAATAATCAAATAATATTCGCGCTAAGCCTTGCCCACGTTGCGGGTGGCTGACATGTAAAAAAGAAAGTTGAAGTAGACTACCATTTTTACCGCGCTTTTTCGGATCAACACTTGCCGCAGCAACCAATCGATCATGTTCAAAAACACCCCAGAAAGGCGCGCCTCGATCAAAGCTTTCAAGTAAAACTGGGGTGTAATGTTCTGCCTCACCTTCTGGCCAACCTTTCATATCAAAGCGCTGCTTTGATAAAAGTAACTTTCCTTCTTTCAATACATATAGCTTTTCAATAAGCTCCGTTCTATCAATTCCCCATACCTGCGGAATTTCATTTCTTGTTAATTGACGAATATTATTTTTCATTATTAATGATTAACCTGTTCTGATGATGATTCACTTTTTTCTAATGCGTGGTAAGCCACCGCACAGAATAAGGAATTCAACCGTTTCATATCACCAAGCAAACTGGTATGCAAAGAACTGGTTTCAATGCTTTGCATATTATGCAAATGAAGACGTTCTACATGTGCAAACGAGTAACGTTGGTTGAGTAAACGGAAACGATGTTTTGCTCGACGTAACTTACGAGCATGTTCCATGTTGCCGGAAACAAATACCGACATCGCCAGATTCAGATTACTTTGCAGACGCTCAAGGAGTGTCTGTAATTCACGACGTCCTTCCTCCGATAAAAATAAGTGATGATTTAAACCTTTACTCACCACTTCAGCCGACATACGCGCAATGATAGCGGATGATTGTTGTAAATTCATCGCTGTATCAATAATTTCAGCCCAACGTCGGGAATCTTCCGTACCTAGATCATGCTGTTGAATTTGCGCCATGTACAATTTAATGCTGCTATGGAGCAACTCCACCTCTTCTTCTAACTGACTAATTTCCCTTTTCTGCTGACGATCACCTTCCATTAATGCAGTAAAACGTTGCAACATTTGTTCTACAACATCACCTAATCGTAGTGATTCTCTCACCGCATTAGCGATAGCTAAAGATGGAGTATCAATAGCAGATTGATCCAAATAACGAGGCGCAACTTCCGATCCTGTGGCTGGTAATTCCGGAATAAGTCGCTGACATAATTTTGCCATTATGCCGACAAAAGGGATCATCAATACACAGCGTGCAAGGTTATAAATAACATGAAAATAGATAACGACTTCAGCCGATGAAAATCCATATTGCTGGATTTTATTTGCAATGATGGTTATCCAAGGTAAAACCAATAATGCACCAATTAATTTAAAGAAGAGGCTTCCTAATACGACTTGGCGTGAAACAATATTTTGTCCCCGACTACTCATTAACGCAAGTAAGCCACTGCCAATATTAGAGCCAATCACAATGCATAAGCTGATATACAAAGGCATTAGCCCAGTTGCGCTCAATGTCGCGGTCAATAACACGGCCGCAAGGCTTGAATAACTCACCATGGCAAACAGAGCGCCCACTAAGAGAGCTAAAACAGTGTCTCCACTTAATGATGTAAAGATAGCTTGTACCGCACTGGCATGAGTGATTGGCTCTGCTGAGGTGACTATCAATTGCAAAGCTAAAATAATTAAGCCAAGGCCAATTCCCACTCGCCCAAGTTGCCCGACGCGCTCTTTTTTACGACTTAAAAAAGTAATCACCCCGACAAGAATAAGAAGTGGAGATAACCAAGAGAGATCAAACGTCAGCACTCGTGCCATAAGTGCCGTACCTACATCCGCACCTAACATAATAACAAGTGCAGGAGTAATCGAAATAAGTCCTTGCGTCACAAAAGAGATAACCAAAAGTGCCGTCGCATTACTGCTTTGGACTAATGCCGTTACCCCAACACCTGCAAGGAAAGCGTTGGATTTTTTATTAATACTTTTACCTAAAATTCGGCGTAAATCAGAGCCAAAGACGCGCATAATGCCTGTACGAACAATATGTGTTCCCCAGACAAGAAGCGCGACTGATGAGAGTAAATGAAGCAGTGTCAGCATAGAAATAATAACCTTATTTTTATCGTTGTTTGTTTGACTCTGTTCTCCTTCAATCTCATAAAAAGAGAAAGACCATGAGCAGATACATCTGAGAAAAGATTTTTATTGGTAATGCCTTAATAACACATAAGGTGACTAGGCAAAAAGATATTGCAACTTAAGTGCAATAATCAATGGAGAAATTGAGAATATTACATAGATTAATTTGTGAATTCTGTTAATTATAACAGAAAATGTGTCACTTTCAAAATCACCCTATAAATAACCTATTGATTTATTATCATTTTATTTTAAATAGGCTCAATTTTTAATAAAAAAACGCGACCAGAGGGTATCTCTCTAAGTCGCGCGAAAATACAACAATTTAGTAAGGCAATTCGACTACAAGTTCAGACAGACTATAAATTCAACTAGAATTTACTTCAGACCCATAGCATCACGCATTGTGAAGAACAAGTCTGTTTGGTCAGTTAACCCAACCACATTCGCAGCATGCGGGCCATAAGCAGCAACACGTAATTGCGCACCAGTATGCTCTTGAGATCCTTCTTCTGAGTTACCGTAATTCACCACCATAACCGCACCATCTTTAGTGATAAGTGCTTGTGTTAAGCCACTTGATTTCACATCAGCTTCAATAATCTGGCTTGAATGCGCATGGTCAGCGGTGACAATAATCAAAGTGTCGCCGTTTTGTTTAGCGAAATCTAAACCGATTTGTACTGCTTCATCTAACGCAACAGTTTCACCGATTTGTCCGCAAGGATTAGCATTATGATCTTGCTTATCAATAGAAGCACTTTCGACTTGTAAGAAGAAACCGTTTTCATTAGTTTTCAGTAAATCGATCGCTTTTTTAGTCATTTGTGCCAGTGTTGGCGCATTTGGATCGAGTTTAGAGTTAGGTTTGCACTCTAATGGTGGATTATTCAAATTACCATGATACGTGGCTTTTGGTCCTTCCCACGCCACAGCCATATTACCTTCATGGAATAAACCTAATACCGGCTTATCCTGATTTGCCAAAGTAATTGCATCTAACGATTTTGCATCTTTGACGATTTGATAACCACGCTCGATAGCTTGTTGCTCTAACGTTTTACCTTTGTATTCTCCCGCAGCGGCAGTTTGAGCAAAACTTTTTGCACCGCCCCCTAATGTAACGTCTGCACGAGTCACTAATAGTTGTTCAGAGATAGAACCTTTGCCGCCATTTTCTAATGCATTAGTTGAGCATTTTTCTAAGGTTTCAACTGGACCATAGCATTTACGTCCAGTGACATGAGAAAACAGTGCGGCAGGTGTCGCATCTTGAATTTCAGATGTAGTCACGTTCCCCGTTGCCTTTCCGTTGGCTTTTGCTAATTCCAAAATGGTTTGGTGATCCTTACCAAATACATCAATCCCTAATGCACCATTATAAGTTTTCACACCAGAAGCCCATGCTGTTGCTGAGGCTGCCGAATCTGTTACATAGTTAGGTTTTTGTGTTTTTCTATCTAATGAATAGTGTGTGTATTGACCCGTTATCGGTAACGCATCGATACCTTTAAAAAAGCCACCTGCACCTTCAGCGTAGTTACGTGCAACAGTGATTTCAGAATCCCCCATACCATCACCAATAAAGAGGATCACATTTTTCGCTTGGTTATTATTTAAAGCTGCTTTTAATGCCTCAGTTTGATCTTGAGTCATACGGCGAGCACCGCCAAATTCCGTGATATTACCTTTTGCTGCGCGATCTTGTGCCAAAATTGCATCGGCAGCAACGGGAGCTGCAAAAGAAGAGAAACTCGCACCAGCCAATAGCGTTGTGACAATAACGGATAAAATAGAACGTTGGTAACGATGAGACATAGCTTTTTCCTTGCACTCTAAAGTAAAAAACAGGGTTAATGTTTTAAGTCAGGAAAAGCTTACGGCAGTTAAATGACAGAGAAATGAAGGGTAAAAGCGATTTCGATGACAACTTTATGACACCTTGATGACAAACAAAAAGCTTATACTGCGAATACGTGTATAAGCTTTTGTTATATTAAAACATATTGTTAAGGCGTGATCTTAAACTCGTCATTCTCTTGAGTTAATGCTTTTGCCCCTAAATACAGGGTTTCACACCAAGAAATATAATCATGCCCACTGGCCATTTCGAGTGATTGAACAGGATAGCCTTTTTGCTCTAAAACCTGTTTCAAGTGGCGATTATTATTTAAAATCCCGCCTTTATCACCACGACTTTCAAATAGCCCTGCTTCTAAGAAAAACTGTAATGGCTTTTTATCTGCTTGCTCAAATTGTCGAATAAGCCATTCAGGCTCTTCATTTTCAGGTGCCCACCAATAAGATCCGGACATACTCAGTACTTTACCAAAGCGATCTGGGCGATTAAATGCAACCCATGAAGACGCTAATCCACCATAACTTGAGCCTGATACAATCGTTTCTTCTGCTGATATGTGAATACCTTTCTCTTTTTCTAGCCAAACAAATAATTCATCTGCCAAGAAACGGTAAAAATCAGGATTTGGTGGTAATTCAACACTACGGCGATCGCTATCAATACTATCAACAAATAGGATCATCATCGGTGCCAATTTCCCTTCCTCTATCTGTTTATCAAAAAACTTATCAATACCATATTGGCGACGATAAATTTGACCATCAAATAATACGAGGATCCGTGGTGTTTCCATTTTTTGGGCTGGCCGGTAAAGTGCTATTTCACGATCATTATTTAAGATCTCACTGTGAAAGCGAACAATCTCTGTCTTACCCTTCATGGTTCTATCAAGAATATCAGGCAACTGGCATTCACGCTTACTGCCTAGCGACAATAAAGAAAAGTGATTATAGATATCCTCAGATTGACTTGGTGAATTTTGGGAATTAAATGGATCAGCTTGTGCCGTGGTTAAAATCGCGCGACGTTGCTCAAAAGGCGCTGAATTTTCAATAACAGGTACATCAGGCGCTAATTTATATTGCATTAATGTGTCGTTAGGCACGATATAACTACGATACCAAATATCACTATTGGCTAAACGTGTTAACGGATCATGATTACCATCGGGTGATCCCAATAAATAAACATTCTTTTTGGCGCCTTGCCATAGAAAAGTGACTCGCTTTTTACCACTATCATAAGGCTCAATCAGAGGAGTCCCTTCCTGACGTATTTGTTGCCAAAACGCCTGAATATTTTTTTGATCAAGTTGTTTAGCGAGCGTTTGTAAACGAGGGCTAGTTAGTGCAATACCGGCATCTTTATCTAAAGGTTGATAAGGTTGTGTTGTTAGCATGAGTTGCCATGACTTCCCCTTCTCACCTTGTCCAACCAATTGATAACTAGACGTTTTAGGCAATAAAAAACGGATTTTTTGTTGTCCATCAGCGGGAACATCTTTCAATAAGCTACGAATATGAGTACCATCTTGTGTCTCTAACCGTAGATTTTGTATGCCTTTTACGTTTAATTCAACATAACGTTCGTGCTCTAAATGAGTAGCAAAACACACCGTATTGTTATCAAACTGGCCTGTTATTTCATTACCTTCTGTTACAGATAAACAATTAGCAAAACTAGGAAAGGATGCCATTAGTGCACATATCATCAAAGGAATTCTCACTATATTATTCTCGTTATGAACTATTGTGAGAAACAATAGTAATGATAATTGTTATCATTACAATAAGTAAAAAGGTAAAATTGCTACATATCATCAAAACTATTTTTCGCATCAAATAAAAAAGCTCAAATAAATTATTTGAGCTTTTTTATAATGCAATATTAAATCAACGCTCTTCTAATGGATAACTACGAAAACTCCATAATCCTAACGCTTTTAAGCCATCACGATAAATACCTTGTATATCTGATTTACTGGCTTTTTGTAATTCCGCTAATGGCTTATCAGGTGCGACAACTGTTAGGTAAGAGATATCACTTGGGCCACTTTGCCAACTCGCGATAGTGAAAATCGCATCAGCACGACGAACATGACTACCAGAGCTAATAATCACTGCTGTTTTAATACGATGTTTGGTTAAAGCATAACGGCTAAATAACGCATTTTCGACAGTTGTACGTGCGTAGTTTTCTTGGAAAATACGTTCCGGTGCAATACCGTTTTTCACCAACCAATCCGCCATTAATTTACCTTCCGTTTGATGTGCTTTCGGCACACCTCCCGTAACGACAATCATGGCATCAGGTAATTGTTTAGCCACTTCTAAGGTTTTATTTAAGCGTTCAATTAAAATCTTATTCATTGTGCCATCGGGATTTAAGGCATAACCCAATGTCACAATCGCGTTGTTATCTTTGGTTTTATTTAGTTTTGCCAAATCTACCGGTGTCAATTTATCACTTAAAGGCATTTTACTGACGCGGTCAATCTCTGCGAAAAAGCGATTAATCTCTTCAGCTTTAGCTGGATTTAATGATTTCAATTTATTGAAATACGCTTCACTTTCTTTGTCTTTTCCTTCAAAACGAGTCCATGAAGTGACATAAATTAGCGCATCAATATCATCAGGAGCGGCTTCTAAAATTTGTTTATAAATAGTAATCGCGCGAGGAACATCATTGTTATAGATATAAGCACTCGCGGTGCTAAATAATAAATCGAGGCGGTAAGGTTCTAATTTATAAGCTTGTTGCAGTTTTTGCGCCACAATTTCCATATTGGATGGCAATTTCCCCGTAAACCCTGCATCTGACACTCGTGCCGGAGATTTAAAGGCATCTAACGCATCTTGGATCAAGCTATCAACAGTTTGACGCTGAGAAACATATTGCTGATAACTATTATCTGGCTGATGCACTTTTTGGTAAGACAATGCAGTTGATGAAACGGTAAAACCTAAAGCAGCAATCGCTAACGAAATGACCGTTTTCTTAATACGATGTGAAACACGGGAAGGTTGCGCCATTATCTTGTCCTTTTACGAAAAATAGTCAGCTTCTTCACCTGAGCGAATGAAGATAGAGAGTGTGACTCCTCACACCTAATGGTAAAAGAAATACACACCGATAAATCTATACCTAATATTTATAATAAAGATCTCCGCATTAATTTTCAGTAACCTTTCTCACCTTATTGAAAAATAATAGCATTATTAGGTAAATAGCTTATTTGACAGATTTCTTTATGTATTTTTATCTTTTAGTAAGTAATTTTGTTCTGATAGCTCATCAGTGATAAAGAATAAAAACACTTTATTCTTTAGTAGAAAGTGAGAAGCTTGCATTTAAGTTAATTCTTTAATGTAAAAACGCCACTAATGGCGTTTTTAATTATAACGTTACTCAATATGTTTTGATTGCATCATTAATAATTCTCTGACTAATTCGACGCAACTTAAGAAGCGCTCGTCATAATCAGGTGAGTTAACTTTAATATACTCAATATTGTTTTTATCTAACATTTCCATCAGTAAAGTTTGGAAACGACGACGATCTTTATCACTGCCTAAACTACGCAAACCATCAGCTACCCATGGCGTGTTATTTTCTAGCAAGATAACTAAATCAAAACGGTATTCATCAATCAAAGCTTGAACAAAGGGGTGCTCTTTACCTTCATAACGTAAACAAAATGCCTGCGTTGTGACAAAGTCCGTATCAACAAAAGCCACTTTATTGGCATATTTAACAGCAAAATCAATATATTGAGCATGTCCTAATGCGATTTTATCGTAGTCCGAATATTGTAATGCCATCTCGTCTCCACCTAAATGAGAGAAAACATAATCGCGACCATACTCCCATGCACTGGTTGTATTGAAGATATTGGCAAGCTTATTGACTAGTGTTGATTTACCGCTAGATTCACCGCCTAAAATAGCCACGGTACGCACAAAGAAGGGTTTAACTTCTGTTGGAATATATTCCCAATATTTAAAAGGTGCTTGGCGGATTTGGCTACCACTAATATTCATAAAGGAACGTTCAGGATCAATCAATACCGTTTCAATACCCAAGAAAGCATTATATTGTTCTGAATCTTCTCGTTCACTGGTATAGATAAAATCAGGGGTTATCTGCTTTTCGTGCAAAAACGCTTTGATCCCTTCACTCCACATTTCCCAACCATGGGGTTGTGGTTCAATACCGTGCTCATCAAACTCATGAATACGAATATTTTTTTGATATTTAAAGGTTTGTAATAACCAACGTAATCTGTCACTGACTGTCGGTTGTTGTGACATCGCACTATTGATAAATAAGTTTTTATCACGAGGCTCGTCATGACACAAAATGACATGTAATTCATCCACTTGACTACAAGCGCGTTGAATTAAATAAATATGCCCTGTATGGAGTGGATAAAATTTGCCGAAAATCACACCGATGGTTTTCTTTTTCACTGGGTATTCTAACCCTAAGAATTGGTGTAACGCTGACATTTTTTGCGCACTGGGGCTCTTGATTTTATTATTAATCAATTGGCTAAGATAGCCTTTCGTCATATCACTTTCATCAGCAACTTGTTGTAATGTATATCCATTTTTTCTGATAGCCTGTTTGATATAATCAAAAGGTCCCATAATTAGCTCCTTTAGAAATCTTCTAAATCATCAAGAACAGATAATGCATCTGACAGCTTCTTCACACCATACACTTTCATATCAGGAGGATTTTTTTTCGGCATATTCGCACTCGGTACAATCGCCCGTTTAAATCCATGTTTTGCAGCTTCTGCAATACGCTCTTGTCCACTCGGTACAGGCCGAATTTCTCCCGCAAGGCCAACTTCACCAAATATCACTAAATCACGCGGTAAAGGACGATTACGAAAACTTGATACTAATGATAATAACAAGGCTAAATCAGCACTGGTTTCTGTGACTTTAACCCCTCCCACCACATTGACAAAAACGTCTTGATCAGACATTTGCAATCCGCCATGACGGTGTAAAACGGCAAGTAGAATAGCAAGACGATTTTGCTCTAATCCCACAGCCACACGACGTGGATTTGATAGCATTGAGTGATCAACTAAGGCTTGTATCTCCACCAGCAAAGGCCTTGTTCCTTCCCATACCACCATCACAGAACTGCCTGATGTGATTTCATCTCCTCGGCTTAAAAAGATAGCAGAAGGATTACTCACTTCTCGTAATCCTTGCTCCGTCATGGCAAAAACACCTAATTCGTTAACGGCACCAAAACGGTTTTTATGACTACGTAAAGTACGGAAACGGGAGTCTGTCTCACCATCCAACATAACAGAACAGTCAATACAGTGTTCCAGTACTTTAGGCCCTGCCAATGTGCCATCTTTTGTCACATGGCCTACCATAATAATGGCAACATCATTGGTTTTAGCGAAACGAGTTAAATAAGCAGCCGTTTCACGCACTTGAGCAACACTGCCCGGTGATGATTGAATATCCGCCATATGCATCACTTGAATAGAGTCAATCACCATCAATTTAGGCTTTTCTTGTGACGCAATTAAACAGATTTGCTCAATGCTGGTTTCTGACAACATATTCAGTTCTGCTGTCGGTAAACCTAATCGATGAGCGCGCATAGCAACTTGTTGTAGCGACTCTTCACCCGTGACATACAACGTTTTCATTTCAGTAGCTAAACGGCACATAGTCTGTAGTAATAAAGTACTCTTACCTGCGCCGGGACTTCCCCCGATTAAAATAGCACTTCCGGGAACAACGCCACCACCTAATACACGGTCAAACTCTTTAAATCCTGTTGAGAATCGGGGTAATGCTTCAAGGCTAATTTCCGATAGCTTTTGAACACGGCTAGCACCTTTTGCATCACCCGCAAAGCCACTGAAACGCTCGTTACGGGAAGAAGAGGTTGCGGCAAGGCGCACTTCTGTAATTGTATTCCACGCATGGCAAGCCGAGCATTGCCCTTGCCAACGAGGATAATCTGCACCACATTCATTACATACAAAGGCTCTTTTTGCTGCTTTTGCCACACTTTTCTCCCAACAATAACGATTTTAGAAAAACGCACTTAGCGCTCTTCGTGTTTTAAACCACCACTTAAAATACACATTACACCCATTAAATCAGCATGACGAATAGCGACTTTTGCTTGAGCATACACTTTCGGTTTTGCATGATATGCAATGCCAAGCCCCGCTTTTCTCAGCATTTTAAGATCGTTTGCACCATCACCAATGGCAATTGTTTGCTCTATTGGGATCTCTAAATCTTTCGCTAAACGCGCAAGCACTTGTGCTTTATATTTTGCATCAACAATCGTGCCTTTGACTTTACCTGTCAGTTTGCCATCTTTAATTTCAAGATGATTAGCAACAGCAGCCACTAAGCGTAATTTTTGTTTTAAATTATCGGCGAAATACGTAAAGCCACCCGATGCAATAGCAATATGCCAGTCCATCGCTTGAAGTTTACGCACTAAGCTCGTTAACCCCGGCATAAGAGGTAAATCATCCATTACTTTTTGCAAGATAGAAGCATCAGCACCTTTCAGTTCAGCAACACGGAGTTTTAAGCTTTCACTAAAATCCATTTCACCTTGCATAGCGCGTTCTGTTATTGCCGCAACTTTATCACCCACTCCTGCAAGTTTGGCGATTTCATCAATACACTCAATTTGAATAGCCGTTGAATCCATATCCATCACTAAAAGTCCAGGAGAACGCAAGCGAGGGATTTCACCTAGTGGAACGACATCCAGACCACATTCATCAGATAAACGGCGAATTCTACGGGTTAGACTGCCGGCAATACGTACCACTTGGTAATCATCAATACGCCATGAAGAAACCACCACAATTGCCACGCCTAATTTATGTTGAAACTCGCTAATTCTTTTTTTATCGAGTTCTCGTCCATAAAGTAACCACCCACTATCGCCAGCACGATAATCCAGTGGCATGACTTCTTCACCACTGAGTGATAGTGGCAGACCTGGCCATTTACGGATTTCATCCGGTAAATAGCAATAGGTCAGACTATTTGACATACTTATTCTCCTGTTTTCCCCTGTCTGAACAAAATAATCGTTATTCAGCCTATTCTATCTCTGACTCATCTGGCAACATGCACATACTTGCTTACGCAAAAGGATGAACATGCTTAAAGACAAACTAAAATTCAAACTACAAAAAACGGCGATTATACTGATTTGTATCGCACTATTGGCATTTCTTATGCAAGGCGCGTCTTATTTTAGCCGTGCTAATCAACACGCCCGTATTACTCAGTTTGAAGAGCTTGCAAAAACGCTGGCAGAACAAGTTGCGTTCTCTTTATCCACTTATTTGGATGACAGTAGCAAAGATAACGTAAATCCCCTCATTATGGCTAATTTAAATCATCTCACTCACAATAGTCGGGTACTTGATGCCAGCCTTTATTTAGAAGATGGAACACAAATAGCGCATAGTGGTGAAAATGTCACTGTTAAAGAACGATTAGCACTAGAAGGACAGAAGAGTGGCGGTTCTTTTAATCACCAACTTGTTGTTCCTGTACCGGGTAAAGATAAACCGAAGGGATTTTTAAGGCTGACATTAGATACTCACCAGTTGATCACTGAATCAAGCCAAGTCGATAACACCACTAATTTATTGCGAGTCATGCTATTAGTCGCACTTGCGATTGGCTTTTTGCTTTCTCATAACCTTCTTCAACTAACTCCCGTTCATTGGCAACAGTCTCCTTATTTATTAACAGCTAATTTACCGCCTCGTACTGAAAAAGGGGAAGATAAAGAAAGCGCGGATGAAAATGATGAAGAAAATGAATCAAAAGAGGGTGTCAAAGAGGAAAATAACGACACTGACAATAAAATAGATAAAATATAAATTCTTATTTTTTAGCAAACTATTCAGTGAGTTTAGTGAATAATTAACTAAGCTCACTTTTTTCTATTTACTTATTTAGATATATCTAATTTATGCGTATTTTTGTGCTATTTCCTTAATCTTTAAGGGGGTTTTGTTTAAAGTCACGGTAAATTCTGACCAAGTCATTAACCTAAAAAGATAAGTTTTAAATCTTTTTCTGGCTCTTTGAGTACTGAGGTGGTTATGACTGAACAATCTGCTATCCAACGTTGTCGACAAATCGTAGAAAACCCAACCCTTTCCCCGGAACAAAAACGTCATTTTCTGGCGTTAGAAGCTGAGAATATGCAGCCTTATCCGTCTCTACCTGAAGATGCAGCTAAAGCGCTTAATGAACGGGTTATCTGTGATATGTATGAAGGTCACGCCCCTTATAAACCACGTTATGTCCTGCCTGATTACGCGAAGTTTTTAGCACAGGGATCTCGCTATTTAGAACTCGAACCTGCGCAAGATTTTGACGACGCCTTAAACATGCTGACTATCCTTTATCACCATGTTCCTTCTGTAACTTCTATGCCTGTTTATTTAGGGCGTATTGATAAAATTTTACTGCCTTATGTCGGCGAGCTAACCGAAGAACAGCTTTACCCTAAATTAAAACGCTTCTGGCGTTATCTCGATAGAACACTACCCGATGCTTTTATGCACGCCAATATTGGCCCTGAAGACTCTGTTCTTACACGTTTAATTCTTAAAGTGGATGTTGAACTTCAGCAAGTCGCACCTAATCTCACCTTTATTTATGATGCGAATTCAACACCAACAAACCTACTTCACCAAGCCATCACCAATATTTGCCACAGCAGTAAACCTCATATTGCTAACGGTATTTTGCAAGATGCGGTATTTGGAAAAGATGAATACGGAATTGTCAGTTGTTATAACTCTCTACCGCAAAGTGGTGGCGGTAGCACTTTAGTACGGATTAACCTTAAAGAAGTCGCTAAACGTAGCCAAGATAGCCAAGATTTTCTAACTCAGGTTTTGCCATTTTATATGCAGAAACAGATAGAGATTATTGATGTACGTTGTGAATATCTCTATGAAAAATCGAACTTCTTTCAACAAAGTTTCTTAGTCGAAGAAGGTTTGATCTCACCTAATCGCTTCGCGCCCATGTTTGGTATTTATGGCATGGCAGAAGCCGTAGCACTTCTACTTGAAAAAGAAGGCAAGCAAGCGGCTTATGGTGATAATGAATCCGCCAACAAACTTAGCTATATGATCAGCGAAAAACTGGCACAATTTGTCGCTGATACACCTGTTAAATATGGTTGGAAGCATCGAGCCATGTTACATGCACAATCAGGTATTAGTTCTGATATTGGCACAACTCCTGCGACTCGCATTCCTTATGGTAAAGAGCCAGATCCTGTTACCCATTTAATGACGGTTGCTCCTCACCATCAATTTTATACCTCAGGGATCAGCGATATTTTAACCGTTGATGAAACCATCAAACAAAATCCTGATGCGTTAATGCAACTCTGCTTAGGGGCATTTTCCTCCGGATTAAGAGAATTTACTGCCAACGTAGGGGGTAATGATTTAGTGCGTGTTACTGGTTATATGGTGCGTTTATCTGATTTAAAAAAATACAAAGAAGAAGGCTCCCGCCTTAATACCACTTGGTTAGGTGATGAAGCCACAGCAAACTGTCATATCGCTGAACGTAAACCTAGAGTTATCAGTCATGAACAGCAGATGCGTTTCGATAAATAAGATACTCCCCTTCTCTTGTGTAGATGGGCCAGGCAATCGTCTGGCCATCTTCCTGCAAGGGTGTAATTTGCGGTGTAAAAATTGTCACAATCCCTACACTATGGGGATCTGTGACAGTTGCGGTGACTGCATTGCGACTTGCCCACAGCAAGCGCTTTCATTACAAAATGGTAAGATAAGTTGGAATAGTACAAGCTGTGAACAGTGTGATACCTGTATTCAACAATGCCCACGACAATCAAGCCCGATGACATTAACCTATACTGTTGATGAACTAATGGCTCTTACACGCAAATATGCAGCATTTATTAATGGTGTCACCATCAGTGGTGGTGAATCTACGTTACAACTGCCTTTTTTGATTGATTATTTTAAAGCAATCAAAGAAGCACCCGATCTGAAACACCTCTCCTGTTTAATTGATAGTAATGGCACATTATCAATTAATGGTTGGCAGAAAATTGCCCCCTATATGGATGGTGCTATGATCGATTTAAAAAGTTGGCATGAAGAATCACATATTTATTTAACCGGTCGAGGTAATCAACGTATTAAAGAATCAATTAAATGGCTCGCGAACAATAATTTACTTACAGAATTACGCCTTTTATATATTCCAGAAAAAACAGATTACTTAGAAAATATTGGATTACTTTCTCAGTTTATTAATTCACTAGGAGAATCGATATTAGTAAGAATTAATGCCTTTCATCAACATGGGGTATATGGTAAGGCGAGTAATTGGAGAACAGCACAAAAACAACACATTGATTTATTTAAAAAAGAATTAAATAAAAGAGGCATTTTCAATATTAAAACACCAAATATATATTCATAATCAAAATAAATAAAAAATTAAAATAACAACTAATAATTATAATAAACATAATTAGCAATGTATTTTAAAATAAAATCCATTTATATTGACATAAAAAGAATATCAAATTAGTCTTCAAAAAAAACCTGCCAGTATATATGGAATAATAATTTATGCTTATAAGTAAACCAAATATAAAACTATCAATTATTGCTTCAATAATAATTAACTCGTCATATAGCTATGCCGTAGACTCTCCAAAAGAATTAATCGAAACTGAAAAAAATAAATTCAAATTCGAATTTATTGATCGCCTTTCACTTAAAGATTATTCAAGTAACAAACATATTCATGGTAGAATGGAAACAAGAGATATCCCCGTAATCTTAACTTCTAAATACCAAAATACAATAATAGTTTCTGATGATAATAAAATTAATATAAGTCACGACTTAGGCAAAAGCTTTAATCCATTAGAAATAAACGGTTTTAATAATATTAAAGCGATCTCTCTTTCTGAGAATGGTCGTTACTTAACAGCTCATGGTGAACATAAAAATAATAATAGTGATATATTTTTTGTATATGATATTTATTTAAAAGAAACAACTCTATTTAACAATAAAAATAACATTAGTTACGTTATTAATGATGATTATTATCTTACGACAGAAGATGGCTTATTTAGCCTTTACTCGGAAGATAAAGACCTTTACTCACACCTTTACCCAATAAATGAAAAAAATTTTTTTATCTTTGATAATAAAAATAAAAAAACAGTTCTGCTTAGTGATATAGATAATACTGAATTAAAAAATCACATTGAAAAAAATAGATTTATTGCCTTTAATGATTTAAGTATATTCAATAATTACTCCTCAGACCAAAATCCCAATATTACGGGTATCTCGTATAGTGGAAAATATATTTATGGTACACAACAAAGAGATAATCAAGATTCAATTAATGTTAGATTAGCTTTCATTTATGACAAAGAAAAAAACACGATTGAGTTGCTTTCAAACTCAGAGTATGGCTCATCAAAAATAAATCATTTTTCTAAAAAAAATGATATTGCCGTAGGCTGGGTAGAATCACTTGTTAAGCGCAGAGAGGAACGTAATGAGAGATTAATTCGGCAAGCTTTCATTTACAATCCAAACATTCAAAATAACGATAAATTTAAAATCCCTAGAATTAATAGTAGCATTAATTACTATAATTCAGAAGCAACAGCTATTTCAGAAAAAGGTGATTTTTTTGTTGGATGGACCGAATACGGTGATGGTGATTTAAGGGAAATAAAAGAATTACGTTTATCACAACACCCTAGAAATGCTTTTGCATACTTTATTCAAGATAATTATTCTATTTTATTACCAAATTTTAAAATTAGAAATCACGATAACAACGAAGAATCAGAAGCACACTCTATTTCTAAAGATGGTAATACTATTTTTGGGATCTCTAAAAAACAGGATGATAAGTGGTATGCGGTCGCATGGCATTTAGATAAAAAGAAAATCAACACAATAGAACAAGAAAAAGAAAAAATTAATATATTCTTAGATACTATTTTAGCGAAAAAGGATATTAAATCTGCAAAAGATCATTTTAATACAACAGAAATAAGACTAAATACAGCCCAAACGGAATATGATCGTTTTGTAGTTAATTTAAAAATTCAACTACAAGAAACAACTAAAAAATATAATGAAGCCATAGAAAATAAAAAGAAAATAGAGGAAATCATAGATAACGGAGGTGTAGAAGCTTGGAATAAACATTCCAATAAATTCCATGAATATACATCTGATATAGATTTTTATAAAACAAAACAAGATAATATTAAAAGGGATATATCAACATCAGATAACAGCCCAATAGGGCTTAAATTACAGATTGTTAGCTATGAACACCAAAAAAATCAACAAATACTGGCTGAATTACAAAAAGATAAGCAAACCGCTAATATCGAACCGAATACAAGAGATAATATCACTGAGCAAGAGCGCTTAGACAAAGAGCAAGCCGATAAAGCTAAAGCTGAGCAAGCGCGCTTAGACAAA
>NZ_JAABLT010000001.1:0-57614 GCF_009915125.1 Proteus sp. G2673 | reverse complement strand
CATTAAATAAGACGAAAAAGCCAACCCAATGGGTTGGCTTTTTTGCGTTTGGAGTTTTTAAATAAAATAATAATGAAAAATACACTATTTAGATGCCCCAACATAGGGCATTTTTATTATTAATTGAATAATTAACAAAAATTATGACGAGAGAATGCAGCGAGCACTGTCCTTTCTGAAATTTCCAAATAGTCTTCCATTGCCATCGCAGCTTCTTGTGCTTTGCCATCCATTAATAGCCTTAAAATCTGTTCATTTTTCTCAATATAAGGTGCATGTAGTAATTGAGGATCGTTTAATAAACCGAAGGCTAAACGTAATTCTGCTAGAATAAGTTGGTATTGTTTAAACAGTCTAGGGCTATCTGAAAGCTCAACAATTGCGGTATGAAAATGCATGTTACAGGTTCCGACACTATTCCAATCTTGTTGTTCTTGAAACTTTTTTGCTTGTTCGACACTATCTTGCATTCTAATAATGGCTGGGTGCATAGGATAAGAATGTCGTAATGCATCACACTCAATTAACCGTCTTACACGATAAATATCCATAATAGAGGCCATATCTGGTACTGAAACAAAAACCCCACGATTAGGTTTATAAGTTAACAGCCCTTCTTGCGTCAACACACGAAAAACTTCTCTCAAAGTATTACGCGATATCTCTAGCGTTTCACTTAATGCGGTTTCTGAAAGTCTTTCACCAGGAGGTAATTCTCCTATAGTGATCTTTTGTCGAATAATATTGGCGACTTTTTGAGAAAGAATTTGTGGAGATGTTTTTTTCTGCATTATCTTCTGCTATTAGCTCAATAGAAACATCTATTCTATCAGTGAGCTTTACAATATATAACCTCTATTGTCGCTGTATGTTGTACTTATCACTCTCTACAATATTGCTTTCTGTTTCTTTTTATTAAAAAAATTGATTTTTTCTTTATCAATTTTTAATGTTCAAATTTATTTTTCTTTATTTATATGCACTATTTTTGTGCATCTTATCTTTTTATGCTTCATTCCCGTGCATTTTTGATACGAATAAATCATCTCAAATTGTCAATAAAATGTTAAAAATGCGATCTTCTTTGCACTTTTATCATCCCATATTTAAATCTATTTGCTTATTTATTCATCTATTATTATTAATTGTTCAACAATCTAACATCACTTGATTAACAATCACGTATTCATGCTCAACAATGGCATGTAAATTGCCTTAGTAATAATAATTAAAATAATGATGATAAAGGGGGTAGCTTATGGCTACACAAGATTCTGCAAATACAGCTCCAACTTCGTTTATAAAAAGTAGACGTTCCTCTCTGATTGCCGCTATTTTTTTAATGGCAACCTCAGCAATTGGTCCTGGTTTTATTACACAAACTGCAACCTTTACGGCGACAATGGGGGCCGCATTTGCGTTTGGGATCTTAGCGTCGATTGTGATTGATTTTATTGTGCAACAAAGTATTTGGCGAGTGATCACGGTAACCAATATGCGGGCTTCAGATATTGCCAACAAAGCTATCCCGGGAAGTGGCTATTTGCTGGCGATATTAGTTATCTTCGGTGGTTTAGTTTTTAACGTTGGTAATATTGCAGGTGCAGGATTAGGGCTTAATGCAATGGTTGGACTAGATCCTAAATGGGGTGGGATCTTAAGTGCATTGCTTGCGATCTATATTTTCTCTTCACGTAAAGCCAGTAACTTTATTGATCGTATGATTATCATTCTTGGTATGGTCATGATCTTACTAACTGTTTTTGTTATGTTTGCATCCAATCCACCGATTGGCGAAGCATTAAGACAAACAGTTTTACCTGACTCTATTAACTTTGCCACAATTACCACGATTGTGGGGGGAACAGTAGGGGGTTATATCTGTTATGCGGGTGCTCATCGTCTTCTTGATAAGGGAACGACGGGTATTGAGAATATTGAAGCGGTATCGAAGGCTGCAACAAAAGGTATCTTAGTTGTTGGATTGATGCGCTACATTTTGTTCCTTGCCATTTTAGGTGTTGTGGCTAGCGGTGTAACATTAGATATTTCTAGCCATGCTGCGAACCCTGCTTCACAAGCATTTCAACATGCTGCGGGTTTAGCTGGGTTACGTATCTTCGGTCTTATCTTATGGGCCGCTGCTCTCACTAGTGTTATTGGTGCTGCTTACACCTCTATGTCATTTATTACGGTGTTTAAAAAAGGGATCACAGAACGCCAACGTAATATCGCAACCATTATCTTTATTGCTGTTTCATTAGCTATTTATATGATGATGGGAACAGCGCCCGCTGCTCTATTAGTCTTTGCCGGTGGTTTTAATGGTCTGATTTTACCTATTGGTATGACTCTGTTTATTTTTGTTGCATGGCGTCGCCAAGACTTAATGAATGGCTATAAATACCCAGCATGGTTGTTATGGTCAGGCATTTTAGTCTGTGTACTGACTTGGTATATGGGCATCATGTCAGTCGGTGCGATTTTCAACTACCTCAAGATTGCTTAAAGGAATAATAACAATGATAAATGCCATCGATTTAAACAGTGATTTAGGTGAAAGCTTCGGACAATGGACAATGGGCAATGACGATGCAGTACTTGAAATAGTCAGTAGTGCCAATATTGCCTGTGGTTTCCATGCTGGCTCCCCGGATGGAATTTTAAGAACATTAAAAGCGGCAAAACAACACAATGTCGCAATAGGGGCACATGTCGCTTATCCTGATTTAGTGGGTTTTGGTCGCCGTAATATGGATATCGCCAGTGATGAATTAACCGCAGATGTGATTTATCAAATAGGTGCTTTGCAAGGATTGGCAAAAGCAGTGGGTTTGAGCGTGACTTATGTTAAGCCTCATGGCGCGTTGTATAACACAATTGCTCATGATAAACGCCAAGCACTTGCTGTTATTGAGGCGATACTCGCCGTAGATCCTCAACTGACATTAGTTGCTTTAGCAGGATCACCTTTGATTACTCTTGCAAAAGAAAAAGGACTTCGTGTTATAGCCGAAGCCTTTGCAGACAGAGCTTATCACGCTGATGGCACTCTGGTTTCTCGTAAAAAAGAGGGCGCAGTTTTACATGATCCTGAACGTGTTGCACAACGTATGCTACAACTTGTACAAGAAGGTGGTGTTGAGTCTATAGAAGGTATTTTTACGGCGATAAAAGCTGATTCTATTTGTGTTCATGGTGATAGTCCTGATGCAGTCAATTTAGCCAAAAGCGTAAAAGAAACTTTAATAAATCATGGTATTGCAATTAAATCATTTGCTCCTGCTTTACTGAAAGTTAAGGGGTAAATATGACAACTTTAATGAAAGCAACTGCTGATGCAATCACCAAAGCACAAGAGGCTCGATTAGCAATTCGTCATGGTTTAGCTATACCAACAGCAGGTATGGCAAAAGGAATGACACAAGCAAATATGATTAGTTTGCCTCGCGATTGGGCATTCGACTTTTTACTTTATGCACAGCGTAATCCTAAAAGTTGCCCTATCTTAGATGTTTGTGAATCAGGTAGTTATCGTACTGTTTTAGCGAAAAACGCCGATCTGCGTACTGACATTCCTCTTTACCGTGTTTGGGAAAATGGCAAATTAACAGATGAGATTACAGATGCTACAGCCATATGGGCACAACACCCCGATCTCGTAACGTTTCTTATTGGTTGTAGTTTCACTTTTGAAACGCCGATGTTAGAAGCGGGTATTGAAATTCGACACATTACGGATAACTGCAATGTTCCGATGTATAAAACCAATCGTTTATGTCGCCCAGCAGGACGATTAGAAGGCGAGTTAGTGGTTTCAATGCGTCCTATTCCGTCAGATAGAATTGCTGATGCAGTAATGATCAGCGGCCGCTTTCCTTCGGTACACGGTGCTCCCGTGCATATTGGCTCACCTGATGCTCTAGGTATTAACGATATTATGTCGCCTGATTTTGGTTCACCAGTGAGAATTGAAGAAGGTGAGATCCCCGTGTTTTGGGCTTGTGGTGTCACACCACAAGCGGCGGTGATGCGTTCAGGCGTTCCTTTCGCGCTCAGTCATGCTCCAGGGCATATGTTTATTACTGATGTGCCTGATGCTGCTTATCATGTATAAGGGAGGAAGATACTTTGCGCTTTTTGCCTGTTAACTTGTCTCACTTACTTGTCGAACTCTCCTCTTTAAAAGAGACGCTCGCATTGTATGAATCCGTTAAACAAGCGGATATTGCTGCTATTGAAGATATTGTACCTGCAGCGAAAACGCTCTTAATTCACTATACACCGTGGCTAATTACGGCTGAAGAACTTGTTGTTCAGCTCCGACAATTAGAAATCAAAGCGCTATCAGCACGTCAAACACAGTCATTAACGATCCCTGTTCATTATCAAGGTGAAGATCTCAATGAGGTCGCTGAATTATTAGGGATCACTACCAATGAAGTGATCCGCAGACATACAGAACAAACCTATCAAGTTGCATTCACTGGTTTTGCACCGGGGTTTGCTTATCTGATCGCTGATGAAACCCAGCTCTATGTACCTCGTCGTAAAACGCCTCGTACACGGATCCCAGCAGGTTCTGTTGGATTAGCCGGTGAATTTAGTGGTGTGTATCCACAACAAAGTCCCGGCGGTTGGCAGTTAATCGGAACGACGGAAATAAAAATGTGGGATCTTTCCCGCGAACAACCCGCCTTTTTATTACCGGGAAATGAAGTGCATTTTATTGATGCACAAAAAGCACCAATAACCGTTTCATTGCCTGAAAAAAAATCGGCAGTAGCTCCCCCTCTTTCATTAAATGATACAGGCTTATATGTCATTTCGGCAGGGTTACAGACATTATTTCAAGATGAAGGACGAATTGGTGCTGCATCAATGGGGGTTTCTGCTTCTGGTGCACTAGATAAACCCGCTTTACATGCGGCTAATCGTTTAGTTGGGAATCCGACAACCTTCGTGGCACTTGAGATAACTCAAGGTGGATTAACACTTAAAGCGCGACAAGATTGTGTTATTGCCTTAACTGGGGCGGATTGTTCTATTTTACTAAAACATGAGTCGGGAAAGAGTGAATATCTATCAAGCTATCAACCAATTGATGTTCGTTGTGGTGATGAAATTATTTTAGGTATACCAACAACAGGGGTACGTAGCTATCTTGCTGTGAGAGGTGGGTTTGAATTACCTAAAGTTTTAGGTAGTCAGGCTTTTGATACTTTAGCGCAAATTGGGCCTAGTGCACTGCAAGAAGGAGATGTCCTTCATCTGAATAATGAAAGCATTTCAAACGGTATTGTAGCCGATGAACAGCCAACATCAGTGCTGCCAAAACAAGGTGATATTGTCACACTTGATATCGTTTTAGGCCCTCGTACTGACTGGTTTACCGCGGATGCAATAAAGACGCTAACCTCTCAATTATGGCAAGTCACACCACAATCTAATCGTATTGGTTTACGTTTATTGGGCGAAACGCCCCTTGCGCGTGAGCAACAACAAGAATTATCAAGTGAAGGCACCTGTATTGGTGCAATACAAGTACCAATTAATGGGCAGCCTGTTTTGTTTCTTAACGATCACCCATTAACAGGGGGCTATCCTGTTATTGGTGCTGTCGCTGAATATCACTTACCACTCGCAGGGCAAATCCCTGTTAACGCTAAAATTCGTTTTAATCCAATTACCGAATTTCAAGAATATTGATAGGAGAGTGCCACTCATGACAACAATTAACCAAAAACAACGAGTGAAGCATCGAGTACTTATTGCAAATCGAGGTGAAATCGCGGTTCGCATTATTCGTGCTTGTCAGGATTATGGTGCCACTTCAATTGCCATTTATGCCAATGATGATATTGATGCACTACACGTTCGTCTTGCTGATGAAGCTTATGGACTCAATGGTAATTTACCGAAAGAAAGCTATTTAGATATCAACAAAATTATTGATATTGCTAGTAAAGCTAAAGCGACGATGATCCATCCAGGCTATGGTTTTCTTTCAGAGCGTGCGGATTTTGCAAAAGCGGTACAAGAAGCCGGATTTATTTGGGTCGGGCCAAATCCTGAAACGATTGAGGTACTTGGCGATAAAGTGAAAGCACGTAAAATTGCACAATCTGTTGGTGCTCCTCTTGTAAATGGTACGGCTGATCCTGTTAATAATGCCAAAGAAGTATTAGATTTTGCCAAGCAATATGGTTTGCCAGTTGCGATTAAAGCCGCTTTTGGTGGTGGTGGGCGAGGCTTAAAAATTGCCCATAAAATGGAAGAAATTGAAGAGCTTTATCATTCCGCAGTACGAGAAGCCGTCACCGCATTTGGACGTGGTGAATGTTACGTTGAACAATTCTTAGATAAACCTCGTCATATCGAGGCGCAAATTATCGCAGATAAATTAGGCAATGTTGTTGTCGTTGGAACACGAGATTGTTCGCTACAACGTCGTAATCAAAAGCTGATTGAAGAAGCCCCAGCACCTTATTTAACAGATGAACAACGTGAACGTATTCACCAATCAGCTAAAGATATTTGTGTTAAAGCGGGCTATATAGGGGCAGGTACAGTTGAGTTTTTATTAAGTGCAAATGGCACTATCTCATTTCTGGAAGTAAACACTCGTCTACAAGTAGAGCATCCAGTGACAGAAGAAACGGCAGGCATTGATTTAGTTATCGAGCAGTTACGTATCGCTGAAGGGTTGCCACTCAGTATTGATAAAACCCCTGTCCCGCGCGGTCATTCTTTTGAATTTAGGATCAATGCAGAAGATCCGGCGAAAGGTTTTTTACCTACACCCGGTTTAATTACACATTTTTCTCAGCCTTCAGGTCCAGGTGTGCGAGTAGACAGTGGTGTTGCTGAAAATAATCAGGTTTCACGCCAATTCGATTCAATGATGGCCAAACTGATAGTGACAGGTGCAACACGTGAACAAGCCATTGCACGGGCTCGTCGGGCATTATCTGAATTTAAAATAGAAGGTGTGGCAAGTGTATTGCCTTTCC
The DNA here is from genome assembly GCF_009915125.1 of Proteus sp. G2673. Taxonomy (NCBI): domain Bacteria; kingdom Pseudomonadati; phylum Pseudomonadota; class Gammaproteobacteria; order Enterobacterales; family Morganellaceae; genus Proteus; species Proteus sp. G2673. The sequence continues at coordinate 50,601 of NZ_JAABLT010000001.1, read as the reverse complement.
ATTGTGAAATGATGGAACACCCCGATTTTACTGAAGATTTTAAGGTACATACTCGTTGGATTGAAACTGATTTTCAGGCAAAAAATAGCCATTTCCCACGTAGTACATCAGCAAAAAATGAAGAACTCGTTCGTACCTTTATTGAAATTGATGGTCGTCGTCATGAACTTGCTTTGCCAGCTCAATTATTATCACTCTCTGCGGTAATACCAACAGCAATGAATGCCAGTCATGAGAAAGAAGAGAATGAAAAAGCAGTTATTGCGCCAATTTCTGGTGTATTACATAGCTGGATCTTATCTGATGGTGACAACGTCAAAGAAGGTGATGTTATTGCTATTATGGAAGCGATGAAAATGGAAGTTCAGGTGGTCGCATCTTGTGACGGGGTATTACAGCAAAAAGCTAAAACAGGTGATTACTTTTCAGCAGAAACCGTTTTAGCTGAAATAAATTAAGCGTATTAAAGAATTAATATATTGATTAATAAGAATAATACCTGCCTTTAATATTCGCCCTTTAAGATGAGTAAATTTCGTATTAAAGGGCTTTTTTATAATAACTTTATTTATATATCTATTTGTTATATCTAATTCCTTTTGGTTATAAGTTATTTTGCCTATAATCTAGGCTCGCTAAATTATCAGCAAAAGGAAATAAGATGTTACTCGTCTCACAATTGCTTATCGGCGCTGCAATAGGGTTAGTTATTACAACGACCGGTGTTGGCGGAGGCGTTATTTTATTGCCTGTTCTTATTTATCTTTTTGGAATGAATGCATTAGCGGCTGTGGCAACGGCTAATTTGTTATCTATGCTAATGAAACTCTCGTCTTCTTATATTCATTTTCGGTTAGGTAATATTCCATTAAAACCCGCATTATTAATTTTGGCGATCATGTTTCCTGCAACTTTTTTAGCGAGTTATGGGGTGACGTGGTTGGGATCGCAACCTCAATATTACGATCGTGTTGAATCTGGTATTAATATTTTAATGATCGTTGCCATCGTGTTTTCATTGATTTTGTTTTTACAACGAATGATAAGAAGATCAACAGGTTCAGATCTTTTAATTTCTTTGCCACCACCTTCATCCGTTACTTTTTCTTCCTTATTTGTACCAGGAATGAGTGCTGGGCTTGTGCTTGGAGCGACGGGAGTTGGAGGGGGATTAGTGGTATTGCCTGTATTAATGCGTTTTGCACAAATGGGGATTAAAGAGGCAATTGGGACCTCTATTTTTATTACTACGATCCTTTCGGGTGGCTCAGCGATTGCTTATAGTGCTGGTGGTTATACCGATGTTCACACGGCACTTATTCTTTGCTTAGGATCATTATTCTCTATTCCATTAGCACGCTATTTACTTGTCTATTTATCAGAGCGTTTTTTCCAATATTTAACACTGTCGTTTATTCTGATCAGCATCATTATGATGAGTTGGAAGTTAATAAATTAACTTAATGTAATATCGAGTGAGTCAATCTTTCTCTTATTCTCTTTAGTTAGACTAAACTTATTCTATCATCATTAGATTAACGACTAAGAGTAAGTAAAAACGAGATGAACATTAAAATAGGTGATGAATTTTTAGTTTATATGGCGCTAGGTGAAGAAAGCTATATGAAAGAGTATTATCGTGTTGTTGAATTAGATACTCAACTTTCTCAAGTAACAGGTAAGTTACTCAAAAGAACAACGGCTGATGATAAAAATATTGGTTTGGGTCGTTGTGAGTTAGAAGGCGGTATTGAGCAATTTGCATTAGAAGATATCTACCCCGTTAAAAAGTGATCTTAATTGCAGATCACTCTTCTTAATTCATTTGTCGTTTAGGCTACAGGCGCATTTTCAGGTAATGCAGATGCCGGTAAACCAAATACTTTGTCAAATACCCAGTTATAAACGAAAGTATAACAAGGGATAATAATTATCAGCACAAAATCCATCACTAACGCTTGCCATAACGAAACATTAAGCCACCATGCAATTAATGGGATTAAATAGAGTACTAGTGTTAGCTGAAATCCAATTGCATGTACAATACGGCGCCTAAAAGTTCGAATTCTTGAAATCTGCCTACTTTCCCAAAATTCAAACATACAGTTATAAATAAAATTCCAACTCACCGCGATTGTTGTTATCACAAGCGCTAATGGGCCAGTTACTGCTGTTGAGCTATCAGCCAAAAGAGCAAGTCCAACGGATGAAATAACCCAGCCAAAAATCTCATAAGCTGTCACGTAGACAATTTTTCGTTTAATACCTTGCATTGTGCTCTCTTTTTTCTGTGGATCCGTGTTGTTAAGCATCGTAAGATAAATCAGCAAGAATGACATAAAAAGTCAACTAGTATCAATTTAACTGAAACATCAGGAGTGAACATGCAGTTTTCAAGTGAACATATTGCGATATTTTTAGCCGTGATGGATAAGGGATCTTTCTCTGCAGCAGCACGTTCATTAAAACGTGTTCCTTCTGCAGTTAGTATGGCGATTGCCAATATGGAAGCTGAATTAGGCTATGCACTTTTTGAGCGCTCATCACGAGAGCCTCAACCAACCGAAAAAGCCAAAGCACTTGAACCTCATGCCAGAATGATCGCAGAGCAATTAAAATTATTACAAGTGCATGCACAAGAGCTTTCCATGGATCTCGAAAGTGTTTTAAATATTGGTGTTGCAGCTGATATTAATCCTGATTATTTATTACCTGCGTTATCTGAATTAACCCAACGTTATCCATTACTTAATGTGAATGTGATAACCGCAGCACAAGACGACATTATTGAAATGTTGCATTCACATAAAATTCAATTGAGCCTCGTTTATGGGGGCTTGTATGTGAATGGTGATGAGCAATTTCAATATCTTGGCTCAGAGTCATTAGTGGCAACAATCTCAGCAAGTCATATTGCATTAGCACACCCAGCAGGCGTATTTATTGAGGATTTAGTGAATGTTCGCCAAATTATGATCGCTAGTCACACCAAAGAGTTGAGAGATGAACGCTCATTAGTGGCTACAAATTATTGGCAAACGGATAGTTTTCAAATGGCATTAGGTATGGTTGAAGCGGGAATGGGATGGGGTAATTTACCGTATTCGCTGATTTATACTCAATTACAAAAAGGAAAATTAAAACAGCTGCAGTTTAAGAATACGAAAAATGAGTTACGATTGCCTATTCATGCCATGTGGCTAAAAGGGGAGTCGTTACAAAAAGGGGCAAAAGAATTAGTTGAGCTGATGAGTTCTCATCAGCCCATTGTACCTAATTTTGATTAATCGATACGTTGTTGATGAACCCAAACGGCAACTTCAACACGAGATTTTAGCTTCATCTTTTTTAGTAAGTGTTTAACGTGCACTTTGACCGTACTTTCTGTGATATCAAGTTTACGTGCGATCATTTTATTGGATAGCCCTTGCGCTATTAATTTTAAAATATCACGTTCACGCGGGGTGAGTTGTTCAATATCACGCTCACCTTCAGAACGATCTTCACGTAATGATTCTGCTAAAATCGGCGTTAATGCAGGACTGACAACCATTTTTCCGGCAGCCGCCTGTTTAAGTGCTGCAAGCAATTCTTCAGGCTCCATATCTTTTAAAAGATAGCCATCTGCACCACGTTTTAACGCTGTGACTAAATCATCACTATAATTTGATACGCTGAAAACAACGATCCGACCTGATAACGACTTTAGTCGAAGTTGATCAAGTGTTTCAAAACCATTCATTCCTGGCATATTCAGATCCAGCAAAATTAAATCTGGATCTAATTCTTCTGCGAGTTTCACGCCTTGAATACCATCACCCGCTTCCCCAACGACAGTGAGTGTTGTATCAAGACTTAAGAGTTGTTTTACACCATTGCGTAGCATTGGGTGGTCATCAATGAGTAAAATTGTCGCTTTTTCTGTGGGGGATCCCATGTTATTCATTACGACTTGCTCCATGTTAGACAGGGTCTTTATGAGTAGTGATTAATGGAAATTTAACAAGCACTTGAGTACCGCCCTGTTCACGTACTTTGATAGTATAAGAGCCATTTAGGCTATTTGCGCGTTCACGCATAATAATAAGGCCATAGTGATTTAATTTTTCAGGGTTAGGACTAATTCCTTCACCATTATCGTTAATTTTTAATTCAATAATGCCATTATCGAGAGATAAAGAGACTTCAGCCCAGTTGGCATTGGCATGCTGTAATATATTATTCAATGCTTCACGTACAATTTGAACCACATGAATACTCTGATGTGAATTCACGCATTTTGCAGGTAATTGATAGTCAAAATTAATAGTAAATCCAAGGCGCTGATTAAATTCGGTCAGTGTACTTTCTAACGCAGCTAGTAATCCCGGCTCTGTGAGTTTTAAGCGAAACGTGGTTAACAGTTCTCTTAGTTGACGATAAGCCACATTAAGCTCTTCTCGCATCTCTTTAAGGAGTTTTTGGCAGTTATCCGGTAAGGTTTCTGACTGCATTTGCAAATAGCTAACTTGCATTTTTAAACAAGAAAGCGATTGAGCAATAGAGTCATGTAATTCACGAGCAATTGCCGAACGCTCATCCATGAGTAAAAGCTGTTGCTGCTGTTCGTTTTGCTGTTCCATCGCAAGCATTGCTGAGATCTGTTTTGTTAGTAATAACATTAAATTATTCTGTTCGTCAGTTAAAACTGTATTTTCAGGTAACTGCATAACAAATAATCCATAACGATGGATTTGATCAGCTAATTCCCAATGTAATAACCCACTATTTAATGAAGTCGTTATTGACGTATTATCTTCACAACGTTCGCATTGCTTATCTGGGCAGTGATGTGGACGTGATTGAGGTTCTAAACTGATTTCATTAAACAGTGTGTGATGATTATCTTCATATAAACGTATCTGCAAATAAGCATCAGGAATGATTTGTTGAAGTTCAAATAGTATCTGTCTTAATCGAGCGCAAAGAGGGGCAGGAGAGTGTAATTGCTGGCTTGAATGATAAAGGTAAGAGAGCACTTTATTTTTCTGTTGTAAGTCGTGCGTTTTTTCGACCACTCTTTTTTCTAGTTCACTATACAGCGTAGAAAGCTCTTCTGACATGGTATTGAGTGCGATACCCAATGTGGCAATTTCATCATGGTGTGCGCGCTGATGAAAACGTGCTGAAAAATTACCATGACCAATTGAATGAGCCATCGCCATTAATTGTTGCCAAGGATGTAATAAACGACGGCGAAAATGCCAAACAGAGCCAAACAGTAATAACAGAGTGAGTGCAGTAAAAATAAGCTGAGTATAAGCCACCATCCTGATTTTTTGCTCTGTTAGCTGGTCGATACTTAACACTAATTTATCGAGTTGAGAAACAAAAAAGATAACTTCTTCTTTTGCATCATCACGTTGTTTTGCATAGAGCAATGTTGGTTTTAAGGTATCTTTCCAGTAAGTATTTAATTGAGCATATTGTGATTGTAGCGATTCATTGCTTAGGACTTGAAGTAATTCATCACTGTCTAAATCGGTTTCTAATTCATGAAGGTAATAACGATGCTGTTCATCTAGAGGTAAAGCAGATAGCAAACGATAGCTTTGCATTCGCAACGATCCAGATTTATTAATCGCATGAGCGTTACCTTGCACACTCAAAATAATATGGTTAGAAATTGCCATTCCTACCACACCCAATAGCGTGAAAAGTAACATTAATATCGCTATCTGATTAATAATTGAAAAACGGTAGTGCCATTGGATTTTATGTGTACTCATCGTTATTTTTCCAAGTTTATTCTGGCGCTATATTGCCTTAAAAAGACACCCAATGTCATATACTACTAAAGTATTACTCCTAAATATCCAATAGAGATAATTTCACTTCTAAATTATGATGCTTTTAATCTAACTAATTAATTTAAAATAAAAAATTAAGTATTATGTTATTAATACTTAGGTGTAAATAGTGATTTTAGTTCAAAAATCAAACAAATGTTTGCTTGATGCAGATCATGACTAATTAACAATTCTAATCGTACAAAGATGCCAATCTAACCGTTAATCGAGGTTGTTATGGCACTCACTCAACACCCAGAAAAAATGAAAAAAGGGGTGATCAAAGATTGGCATCCTGAAGATAAAGCTTTTTGGGAAAAGACTGGTCAAAAGATCGCTTCACGTAATTTATGGATTTCTGTTCCTTGTTTACTTTTATCATTCTGCGTATGGATGCTTTTTAGTGCTGTTGCAGTAAATTTGAACAAAGTAGGTTTTAACTTTACCACAGATCAGCTATTTATGCTGACGGCACTGCCTTCAGTCTCAGGTGCTATTCTGCGCGTTCCTTATTCCTTTGTTATTCCTATTTTTGGTGGCCGTCGCTGGACGGCAATCAGTACCGTATTTCTGATAATTCCTTGTCTCTGGCTAGGCGTCGCCGTGCAGGACGCCACAACGTCTTACTCAACTTTTATTATAATTTCGCTGTTATGTGGTTTTGCTGGAGCAAACTTTGCATCCAGTATGGCAAACATCAGCTTTTTCTTCCCTAAAGCACGTCAAGGTGGGGCATTAGGATTAAATGGCGGATTAGGTAATCTCGGTGTGAGTGTTATGCAACTCGTCGCCCCTTTAGTGGTTGGCGTTGGTGTTTTTGCTCTATTTAGTGGCCCTGGTGTCGTTCAGCCTGATGGTTCACGTTTATGGCTAGAAAATGCTGCGTGGATTTGGGTTCCTTTCTTGTTGATCCTGACATTTGCAGCTTGGTTTGGTATGAACGACCTTGCGGCTAACAAAGCTTCTTTAAGTCAGCAATTACCTGTTTTAAAACGTGGTCACCTCTGGTTATTAAGTATTTTATACCTGTGTTCTTTTGGCTCATTTATTGGTTTTTCAGCGGGTTTTGCGATGTTATCGAAAACCCAATTTCCCGATATCGTTATTTTGCATTATGCCTTCTTCGGACCTTTATTAGGTGCCTTAGCTCGCCCTGTGGGTGGCGCTTTGTCGGATAAATTTGGAGGCATTCGAGTCACGCTGATTAACTTTATCATTATGGCAATTTTCTCTGCTCTACTCTTCTTAACACTACCTGAAAACGGTGCTGGTGGCTCATTTATCGCGTTCTATGGCGTATTTATGGTGCTGTTTTTAACCGCAGGTTTAGGTAGCGGTTCTACATTCCAAATGATTGCTGTGGTGTTTAGAAAAATCACCGTTGACCGCATGAAAGCACAAGGTGCTTCTGATGAAGCAGCGCAAAAAGAAGCAGTAACAGAAAGTGCAGCTGCGCTTGGTTTTATCTCAGCCATTGGTGCAATTGGTGGCTTCTTTATTCCTAAAGCCTTTGGCACATCGCTTGCAATGACTGGCTCACCTGCCGGTGCCATGAAAATCTTTGTTCTATTTTATATCGCCTGCGTCTTGATCACTTGGTTGGTCTATGGACGTAAACACAATAAACAATAATGACGAATTATACGCAATGTGAGAGCGCTCACGCGCATTGGGAGAGTATCTGATGAGTAAGTTTCTCGATAGATTCCGCTATTTTAAACAGCTTGGCGATACCTTTTCAAAGGATCATGGCCAAGAATTAAATGTTAATCGTGACTGGGAAGATGGTTATCGTAGTCGCTGGCAACATGACAAAATTGTCCGTTCCACTCATGGTGTTAACTGTACTGGCTCTTGTAGCTGGAAAATTTATGTCAAAAATGGGTTAGTCACATGGGAAACCCAACAAACGGACTATCCGCGTACACGTCCTGATTTACCCGATCATGAGCCTCGTGGTTGTCCTCGTGGTGCAAGCTATTCATGGTATTTATATAGTGCGAACCGCGTTAAATACCCAATGGTACGTAAACGCCTAATTAAATTATGGCGTGAAGCGAAAGCACAACACAGTGATCCTGTCGATGCTTGGGCTTCTATTATTAGCTCGCCAGAAAAAACCAAAAGCTATAAACAAGCTCGTGGTCGTGGTGGTTTTGTTCGTTCTTCATGGTCTGAAGTGAATGAAATTATTGCCGCTTCTAACGTATTTACAGCTAAAGAATATGGTCCTGATCGTATTATCGGTTTCTCACCAATTCCAGCAATGTCGATGGTGTCATACGCTGCGGGTGCGCGCTATTTATCTCTTATTGGCGGGGCATGTTTAAGTTTTTACGATTGGTATTGCGACTTACCACCAGCATCACCCATGACATGGGGTGAGCAAACAGACGTTCCTGAATCGGCGGACTGGTATAACTCTTCTTATCTGATTGCATGGGGCTCTAACGTACCGCAAACACGTACTCCAGATGCCCACTTCTTTACCGAAGTTCGCTACAAAGGGACTAAAACTGTTGCGGTTACACCTGATTATGCTGAAATTGCTAAACTGTGTGACCAATGGTTAAATCCAAAACAAGGTACTGATAGCGCAATGGCAATGGCGATGGGACACGTTATTCTTAACGAATTCCACGTTAAACGCCAAACTGAATACTTTAGTAACTATGTGCGCACTTACACTGACATGCCAATGTTAGTGATGTTAGATAAACATGATTCTGGCAATTTAGTTGCGGGTCGTATGTTACGAGCTTCTGATTTAGTGAACAATCTCGATCAGGAGAAAAACCCAGAGTGGAAAACCATTGCTATTGATGAGAAAACACAGCAATTGGTTGCCCCTCAAGGTTCGATGGGCTTTCGTTGGGAAGGCGCAGCTAAATGGAATCTTGAGCCTAAAGACGGTAAGAGTGGTGAAGAAGTCACTTTACAATTAGGGCTTTTAGAGAACCACGATGATGTTGTAGATGTGGCATTTCCTTACTTTGGTGGCATCAAGAGTGAATACTTTGAAGGTGTTGTTCTTGATGACGTTCTCGTTCATAAACTGCCTGCTAAGCGTATTACACTTGCGAATGGCGAAGAAAAATACGTTACAACCGTCTATGACTTGCTATTAGCAAACTACGGTATTGATCGTGGCTTAAATGATGAAAACTGCGCATCAAATTACGATGAAATCAAAGCATATTCACCAGCATGGGCAGAGAAAGTGACGGGGGTAAGCCGTCAAGATATCACCCGTATTGCACGTGAATTTGCAGATAATGCAGAAAAAACACATGGTCGTTCTATGGTGATTGTGGGAGCCGGTATTAACCACTGGTATCACATGGATATGACCTATCGTGGCATTATTAATATGCTGATTTTCTGTGGTTGTATTGGTCAAAGTGGTGGGGGCTGGGCACATTATGTTGGACAAGAAAAATTGCGTCCACAAACCGGTTGGTTGCCGTTAGCCTTTGGTCTTGACTGGCAGCGCCCACCTCGTCATATGAATAGCACGTCATTTTTCTATAATCACTCAAGTCAGTGGCGTTATGAAACCGTATCACCGACAGAGTTATTATCACCATTAGCGGATAAATCACGCTTTAGTGGTAGTTTGGTCGATATGAACGTGCGTTCAGAACGTATGGGATGGTTACCATCGGCACCTCAATTAAACTTAAACCCGCTGTCTATTGCGAAAAAAGCCCAAGAGGTAGGCGTTAGTGCCACTGATTACACCGTTAATGCATTGAAATCAGGTGAAATCCGTTTTGCTTCAGAGCAACCTGATAATCCACAAAACTTCCCACGTAATTTATTTATCTGGCGCTCTAACTTATTAGGTTCAGCGGGTAAAGGACATGAGTATTTACTGAAATACTTGCTGGGAACCGAAAACGGATTACAAGGTAAAGATTTAGGCGAGCAAGGCCAAGTTAAGCCACAAGAAGTGGAATGGCAAGATAAAGGCGGTGAAGGTAAAGTTGATTTAGTGGTAACTTTAGACTTCCGTATGTCAAGTACCTGTCTTTTCTCAGATATCGTTTTACCAACCGCAACATGGTATGAAAAAGACGATATGAATACTTCGGATATGCATCCGTTTATTCACCCATTAACGGCAGCTGTTGATCCTGCTTGGGAGTCTAAAACAGACTGGGAAATCTATAAAGGTATCGCTAAAACCTTCTCTAAATTGTGCGTGGGTCATTTAGGGGTTGAAACCGATTTAGTGACATTACCTATTCAGCATGACTCTGCCGCTGAAATGGCACAGCCTTTCGATGTGAAAGATTGGAAAAAAGGCGAATGTGACCTTATTCCGGGTAAAACCGCACCACATCTTATTCCTGTTGAGCGTGATTATCCAAATACTTATGCTCGCTTTACCTCACTTGGCCCGCTGATGGATAAATTGGGTAATGGCGGTAAAGGGATCAGTTGGAATACACAAACAGAAGTCGATTTCCTGAAAAAACTCAATCGTGTCCGTCATGACGGTGTGGCAAAAGGGCGTCCAGCGATTGAAACAGCAATTGATGCAGCCGAAGTTATCCTCTCTTTAGCCCCTGAAACTAACGGTCAAGTAGCGGTAAAAGCGTGGGATGCATTAAGTAAAGTGACAGGACGCGATCACACTCACTTAGCCAAAGTGAAAGAAGACGAGAAAATTCGTTTCCGCGATATCGTTGCTCAGCCTCGTAAGATTATCTCAAGCCCAACATGGTCTGGCCTTGAAGATGAACATGTCTCTTATAACGCCTGTTATACCAACGTTCACGAGATGATCCCTTGGCGTACTTTAAGTGGTCGTCAGCAGTTGTATCAAGATCACGAGTGGATGCGTGCTTACGGTGAAAGCTTAGTGGTTTACCGTCCACCTATTGATACTAAAGCGATTGATGCGGTTAAAGGTAAAAAACCAAATGGTTTTCCTGAGAAAGCATTGAACTTCCTGACTCCTCACCAAAAATGGGGAATTCACTCAACCTATAGCGATAACTTACTGATGTTAACGCTCGGTCGTGGTGGCCCTGTGGTTTGGCTGAGTGAAGATGATGCCAAAGAGATGGGAATTAGCGATAACGATTGGGTTGAAGCATACAACAGTAATGGCGCGCTAACTGCGAGAGCGATTGTTAGCCAACGTATTCCCGATGGCATGATTTATATGTATCACGCACAAGAGCGTCAAATAAACCTGCCAGGATCAGAAATGACAGGCATGCGTGGTGGTATTCACAACTCTGTGACGCGTGTTTGCCCTAAACCAACCCATATGATTGGTGGATACGCTCAGTTAGCTTATAGCTTTAACTACTACGGCACTGTTGGCTCTAACCGTGATGAGTTTGTTGTGGTGCGTAAAATGAAACAGATTGATTGGCTTGATGGTGAAGGTGATGCTTATCAACAGACCCTGAATGGACAGGAGAAGGCATAATGAAAATTCGTTCACAAGTCGGTATGGTACTCAACCTCGACAAATGTATCGGTTGCCATACCTGTTCAGTAACCTGTAAAAATGTTTGGACCAGTCGCGAAGGTGTTGAATACGCTTGGTTCAATAACGTTGAAACAAAACCAGGCACAGGGTATCCCCAAAATTGGGAAGACCAAGAAAAGTGGAAAGGTGGATGGATAAAAAATATCAAAGGTAAATTAGTACCAAGAATGGGCAACCGTGTTGGTCTATTATCTAAAATTTTTGCCAATCCCGATGTCCCTGCATTAGACGATTACTATGAGCCGTTTGATTATGACTATGAGCATTTAAAAAATGCACCAGAAGGCTCATTACCGACAGCACGTCCTCGTTCGTTGATCACAGGTCAGCGCATGACCAAGATCGAAAAAGGTCCAAACTGGGAAGACGATTTAGGCGGTGAATTTAGTCAACGTGCTGCGGACAAAAACTTCGCTAATATGCAAAAAGAGATGTATGGGCAGTTTGAAAATACATTCATGATGTATTTGCCACGTTTATGTGAACACTGCTTAAATCCAGCTTGTGTTGCGACATGCCCAAGTGGTGCAATTTATAAACGTGCTGAAGATGGCATTGTGCTTATCGACCAAGATAAGTGTCGTGGATGGCGCATGTGTTTAACGGGGTGCCCATACAAAAAAATCTATTTCAACTGGAAAAGTGGTAAGTCAGAAAAATGTATTTTCTGTTATCCACGTATTGAAGCGGGTCAGCCAACACTGTGTTCAGAAACTTGTGTAGGGCGTATTCGTTATCTGGGGGTAATGCTGTATGACGCAGATAAAATCTCACAAGCTGCCAGTGCAGATAATGAAAAAGATTTATACCAAAGCCAGTTAGATATCTTCTTAGATCCCTTCGATCCTGAAGTGATTGCAGCTGCAGAAGAGCAGGGTATTCCGTTAAGTGTAATTGATGCCGCACAGCGTTCGCCTGTGTACAAAATGGCAGTAGATTGGAAGCTGGCATTACCACTGCACCCAGAATATCGCACTTTACCAATGGTTTGGTATGTACCACCTTTGTCACCGATTCAATCTGCTGCTGATGCAGGTGTGTTACCACATACAGGCGTTCTGCCCGATGTAGAAAGCTTACGTATTCCCGTTCAGTATTTAGCAAACTTACTGACAGCCGGTGATACGGCACCAGTGTTATTAGCATTAAAACGTATGCTAGCGATGCGCCATTACAAACGTGCTGAAACGGTAGAAGGAAAAACGGATTTAAGTGCGTTAGAGCAAGTCGGTTTGACTGAAGCGCAAGCACAAGAGATGTATCGTTATCTTGCTATTGCCAATTATGAAGATCGCTTTGTTATTCCATCAAGTCATCGAGAACTTGCGAGAGAAGCTTTCCCAGAACGTAATGGTTGTGGTTTTAGCTTTGGTGATGGTTGCCATGGTAGTGATAGTAAATTTAATTTGTTTAATAGTCATCGGATTGATGCGATTGATATCACTTCAAGAACACCACAGGATGAACGTCGTTCAGAGGAGAAAATATGATGATCTCTCTGAAAGTTATTTCTCATCTTTTAGATTATCCCACACAAGAATTATGGGATAACCGTGGCGAGCTTATTGACGCATTACAGGAGGCCGATGAGCTTCCTGTGACTCAAGTTGCGAAATTAATGGCGTTTATTCACGCCTTAACGCAACAAGAGTTGTTAGATGCACAAGCCAATTATAGCGAGCTTTTTGATCGAGGTAGAGCGAGATCACTATTGTTATTTGAACATGTTCATGGTGAGTCTCGCGATCGTGGTCAGGCAATGGTTGATCTGTTAAATCAATATCAACAAGCGGGGATCACATTAAGCAGCCGTGAACTCCCTGACTATTTGCCGACTTACCTTGAGTATTTAACACTTTTACCTGCCACCGAGTGTATTGAAGGGCTAAACAACATTGCGCCTATTTTGGCTCTGCTAGGTGAGCGTTTAAAACAACGAGGCAGTGATTATCACGCTCTCTTTGATGTGTTGCTTTGTCTTTCACAAAGTGAGTTAGACGCTTCACAACTTGCGGCTCAAGTAGCAAAAGAGCCTTTAGATGATACACCTGCCGCGTTAGATGCGGTGTGGGAAGAAGAACAAGTGACGTTTCTTGGAGAAGGTACGCAATGTGGTGGTAACAAAATCAGCCAACATCAGCGTCGTTTTGCACAAGAGACGGCAGTTCAATATCTCAACGTGGGAAATTCGTTGGATACGGGAGTACAAAAATGAATTACATCAATACGTTATTTTTTGATATCTATCCCTATATTGCTGGTGCCGTTTTTATTATCGGTAGTTGGTTACGCTATGATTATGGTCAATACACTTGGCGTGCAGGCTCTAGCCAGATGCTAGACAAGAAAAATATGCGATTGGCTTCTAACTTATTCCACATTGGGATCATTGGTATTTTTGCTGGTCATTTTCTGGGGATGTTAACGCCACATTGGATGTATGAATCTTTTCTGCCAATTGAATATAAGCAAATTATGGCGATGGTGGGTGGCGGTACTTGTGGTGTATTAATGTTGGTTGGGGGCGTGATGTTATTAAAACGCCGTTTAACCAACCCACGGGTAAGAGCCACATCTTCATTTGGTGACATCATGATCTTAACGCTTCTGGTTATTCAAGTTGCGTTAGGTCTGCTGACTATTCCATTCTCGGCCCAACATATGGATGGTAGCGAAATGATGAAGCTGGTGGCTTGGGCGCAATCTATCGTGACCTTCCACGGCGGTGCTTCGGCTCATCTTGAAGGTGTCGCATTCGTATTTAAATTGCACATTTTTTTAGGCATGACGATTTTCTTATTGTTCCCATTCTGTCGATTAGTTCATATTTGGAGCGTACCCGTTGAGTACTTAACGCGTCGCTATCAAATTGTGCGTAATCGTCATTAATGAATACCCATCTCCTGATAGTAAGTTTGAGACCTTTTAATTGCGCTTATCTCACCCCCGCCCGCGGGGGTTTTTTTATCTTTTTTTCCAGATCTAAAACATCAACAAAAATTTTGAATGGTTAAAGCAATAATCTTTAGATTCATTTAAGAATGGTTGCACTTATAATTATTTTCAACGAAACGAATAAATTTATATAAACAAATAAACAGTTAATTAAATATCGTGATATTTAATTATATTTAAAGTTTACAATCGATTATTTATTATTAATAAATACATTAAGATGTAATTTTAAAAGGATCTGAGTATTGTCATATAAATTTGGTGCTATGATTTAATTGAGTCTTACCTCTATTATACTATCGGAGATTATTATGAGCTTTAAATATCATCGTATTGATAAAGATAATGCCGCTGTTCTGTTGGTAGACCATCAAGCAGGATTACTCTCTTTAGTCAGAGATATCGAGCCAGATAAATTCAATAATAATGTATTAGCGCTAGCCAATGCCGCTAAATACTTTAATTTACCTACCATTTTAACCACCTCATTTGAAGATGGCCCTAATGGCCCTCTAATGCCTCAACTTGTTGAAATGTTCCCAGATGCCCCTTATATCGCCCGCCCTGGACAAATTAATGCATGGGATAATGAAGACTTTGTCAAAGCAGTTAAAGCGACAGGCAAAAAACAACTGATTATTGCAGGTGTTGTGACTGAAGTTTGTGTCGCATTCCCTGCATTATCAGCACTTGAAGAAGGTTTTGAAGTGTTTGTTGTAACCGATGCTTCAGGGACTTTCAATGCTATTGCTCGTGACTCTGCGTGGGATAGAATGTCAAAAGCAGGGGCGCAATTAATTAACTGGTTTGGTTTAGCTTGTGAGTTACACCGTGATTGGCGTAATGATGTTGAAGGATTAGGCACACTGTTTGCTAACCATATTCCAGACTATCGTAATCTTATGACAAGCTATAATACTTTAACAAAAAAGTAAGCGGTTAATTTAAGTTTTATCCAAAAATAGGGCTTATATTATTTTTTGAAAAATATAATTTAATTAAAATTTAAATTTATTAAATTATAGATATAAGCCCTTAATTAACAACCGGATCGAAAATGAAAAGCAAAATATTAAAAACAACCGCTATTGCGATGGCATTAAGTGTGGGTGTTGCACAAGCGGCTGAATATAAAGCAAGTACTGCTGAAGGCCCAATAAAAATAGTCAACCTAAAAGCCATGGAAGCACAAGTTCAAGCTAATATGGAAAAAGGCGCTTTTGGTTATATTCGAGGTGGTGCAGAAGACGAAAATAATTTACGTTCAAATACGACTGCATTTGATAAAAAATATATTATGCCTCGGTCATTACAAGGCATCGAATTTTCTGACTTAAATTTAAAAACAGAATTTTTAGGTATTAAATTAGATACGCCTATCATTCAGGCACCGATGGCAGCTCAAGGGCTTGCTCATCAACAAGGCGAAGTCGCCACAGCAAAAGGTATGGCAAAAGCAGGTTCTATTTTTTCATTAAGTACTTATGGTAATAAAACCATTAAAGAAGTGGCAGATGCTCAACCGGGTTATCCTTTCTTCTTTCAATTGTATATGAGTAAAAATGATGCCTTTAACGAGTATATTTTATCTCAAGCAAAACAGTATGGCGCTAAAGGTATTATTATGACTATCGACTCTTCGGTTGGTGGTTATCGTGAAGATGACGTGAAAAATAATTTCCAATTCCCATTAGGCTTTGCCAACTTAGAAGCATTCGCAAAAATTAGCGATGATAAATCTAAGACAGGTAAAGGTGCGGGTATTAGCGAAATTTATGCACAAGCTAAACAAGCCTTCACACCAGCAGATATTCAATATGTGAAGAAAATGTCTGGTTTACCAGTGATTGTAAAAGGTATCGAATCACCTGAAGATGCAGATACTGCCATTAAAGCTGGCGCAGATGCGATTTGGGTGTCTAACCATGGTGGTCGTCAATTAGATAGTGCTCCAGCAACCATTGATGTATTACCTGCGATTGCGAAAGTGGTGAATAAACGTGTACCTATTGTTTTCGATAGTGGCGTACGTCGTGGCTCTCATGTTTTTAAAGCATTAGCGAGTGGTGCAGATGTTGTGGCTGTTGGTCGCCCGATCCTTTATGGATTAAATTTAGGGGGAGCTGAAGGTGTAAATTCAGTTATCCAACATTTAAATAAAGAATTAAAAATTAATATGATGTTAGGTGGCGCAAAAACAGTAAAAGATATTCAGGCAACACATCTTTATACTGATGCTAGCTTTAATCAATAATTAGCTTATTTATTAAGTTAAGAAGAATAAAAACCCCACGCTTAAGTTGAGTGTGGGGTTTTGTCTAATGGCTCATTAAAGATTTATTTTTCAGTTGATGGTGTCTCACCAAAACAGAGATTATTTTGATTATTAATGCCACCATCGGGAGATGAATAACCTAAACAACCCAACATTGAATCAAAAATATTGTGATGATAGAACGTGCGCTCCGCAACTTGATTGCGTTTTAGGTTATCAAATAACTGCTTGTTTTCAGGCTCTGCTAAATAGCTATCCGACATCCAAACTAAGAAAGGCACTTTAAATTGTTCTGGTGGTGCGATTTCTTTTGGTGTGCCGTGTAAGCCACCTTTTTCTGAAATAGACTCACCGTGATCGGAGGTATAAAACACAATGGCTTTTTTATCGCGTAATGTGTCGAGTATGCCATCAATAAAATAATCGGTATAAAGAATAGAGTTATCATAAGCATTCACTAATTGCCCTTTAGTACACTCATCATCCACATTTAAACATTCAGGTTGATATTTTTTGAATGATTCTGGGTAACGTTGAGAATACATAAAGTGAGAGCCTTTAGTGTGTAAAATCACTAAATGATTTCCTTTTGGACGCTGAGAAACCGCATTCGCCGTTTCAGCAATTAATAAAGTATCATCAAGCTCTTTACCAAAGTTGCTGTTTTTGGCGGTCATCATCTCTTTCATCGCATAATTATCTAAATCAAGCTTATTGTAAAACCACAATTCACTTTGCATTGAAAAGAGTTCTGATGTCATACCTAGCTGTTTCAGAACTGAGAAAATATTGTTCTCTTTTAATGTTCGCTGATCGTTACTTTCTGTTCCGTTTTCTCGCACAAACATACATTTTAATGAAAGCTTGGTTGCGGTATCACAAGAAATACCTTTAAAGGCGACAAGATTTTTTTCTTGGCTTAATAGAGGATTGGTTTGACGCTCATATCCTAATAATCCCATATGATCCCATCTTGCTGTTTCACCAATAATAAAGACAACATACACATCCTCATTAGCCTTTGATGGTTGGTATGTGAAATGATCAGCGGGATCAAAAATATTTTGGTTATTAAACGTATCGTCATACTGCGTTATTGCATATTGGAATAATGGAATGATCCAGTTTGTGGGCAAGTATGCATAACTTAAGCCCCCACTGTAGCTTGGTAAATCTAAGTTATTTTTGATTTCGTAGGCTTTCTGTTTTGAATCTAAGGTCTTTAGATAAGCAAATACAGCGACGGCAATCACAAGCATTTTAGCTGTGTTTTTTATCCAGATTTTTTTCTTCTGCTCTGTAGTGAGATTTTTTTCTGGTTTTTTACATAGCCAAATAAGTGCTAATGGTAAAATAGATAAGCCAACAATCCAAATAATGACATTAGGACTAACCAGCTCTTTAGATAAATCGGTATCTGTAGTGAGTGTTGAAATGATAATACCGTAACCAATGACAACATCGTAAAACGAAATATAGTAGCTAGCACAAACGCTGACGATAAGAATAAAAGAAGCGACTATTTTAAAAAAAAGGGAACCAAAAAAGGAAAGAAAACGCAGTAAAAAGAAGGTAAAGGCAATATTAACGACAACTTCACCTAGAATATATAATGCATCAATGAGGGGGTTATTTGTATTCTGTGTGCCGTATCGGCCAATGTAAACGGAAATATTTAGAAAAAAACCAAGATAGATAGCTAAAAAAAGGACAATATTTTCTTTCGAAAACCTTAAAAACTTTAATTTTTGCATGTTCAGTTATTATCAATGTATAGGGTGTAGAGGTCTTTAAGACCACGAAGTTGTTTTCAGGTTCAGTATTATGTTCTTTTTTTTATTGAAGTTTAAAAATTTTTTATTTGAATTACATTAATATCAAAATTATTAGTTTTGAATAGTTCTAGTAAATAGGCGTATTGATAGCGATATTAGAAAGTTGTCATCATTATATATGGCAAGATCCGGATAGAGGCAGATAAGAACGTGTATTTGCACAATCGCTATTTTCGCTAAATAAAGAACGTTCCTTCGCTATAACGTCTTATGTATAACGTGTTTTTATAGGTATCTTAATCGACATAAATATCGTCATTAGTGTCGAACATCGCTTGCTAATTTAATCTTTATTATTTTCTTACTGATTTTTTGATTTTATTTTTCTTTATTTTTCATAGTATTGCAGAAATATAAAAAAGCGCGCTTCTTTGGCACACTCTCTGCATAGATAGAGGAGAGAATCGGGTAATAACCTGAAAGTTGATGAACACAGGAGCAATGTTGATGAAAAAAGTCATCACGGTCTGTCCGTATTGCGCCTCAGGATGCAAAATCTACCTGAAGGTGGAAAACGGTAAAATCATTGGCGCTGAAGGAGCCAATGGTTTAACAAACCAAGGTGAGCTGTGTCTGAAAGGGTATTATGGATGGGATTTTATCCATGATACTAAGATACTGACTCCACGTCTTAAAACACCAATGATCCGTCGTGAAAGAGGCGGAAAATTAGAAGCGGTTTCTTGGGAAGAAGCGATTGAGTTTGCAAGTAGCAAGCTTCTTGCTATCAAAGAGAAATACGGCGCTAAATCTATTATGACAACCGGTTCATCACGAGGCCCGGGTAACGAAGCTAACTTCGTTATGCAGAAATTTGCTCGTGCGGTTATCGGAAATAATAATATAGACTGCTGTGCTCGTGTCTGACACGGCCCTTCGGTTGCAGGTCTGCAGCGTTCGGTCGGTAATGGTGCTATGAGCAACTCAATCGTTGAGATTGAGGATACCAAATGTCTATTTGTCTTCGGCTATAACGCCGCAGACTCGCATCCTATTGTTGCTCGCCGTATTGTTAAGGCGAAAGAAAAGGGTGCCAAAATTATTGTATGTGACCCTCGTTACATCGAAACAGCACGCTTAGCTGATTTACACTTAGGCTTGAAAAATGGCTCTAACATTGCGTTATTAAATGCGATTGCGCATGTGATTATTGAGGAAGGATTACATGATAAATCCTTTATCGAAAACCATACTGAGCAATTTGAAGAATATTGTAAGTTAGTTGAAAGCTATACACCTGAATCAGTTGAAGAAATAACAGGCTTAAGTGCGCAAATTATTCGTGAAGCTGCGCGTATGTACGCAAAAGCAGAAACAGCAACAATTCTTTGGGGGATGGGTGTGACTCAATTCTACCAAGGTGTTGAAACTGTTCGTTCACTGACTAGTTTGGCGTTATTAACTGGTAACTTAGGTAAAAAATATGTCGGGGTTGGCCCTGTTCGTGGTCAAAATAACGTACAAGGTGCGTGTGATATGGGAGCATTACCTAACACACTACCAGGTTATCAATACGTTACTGACGAAAAAGCGCGTGAGAAATTTGCTAAATTCTGGGGCATTGAATCTATGCCTGATGAAGTAGGCTATGCGTTGAGTGAAGTTCCTCATAATATCGATCATGGCTTATTAAAAGCGCACTATATAATGGGTGAAGATCCACTGCAAACAGAGCCAGATTTAGCAACCATCCGTAGAACTTTTGAAAAGCTGGATCTACTGATAGTACAAGATATCTTTATGACCAAAACGGCGTCTATTGCTGACGTTATTTTCCCTGCAACATCATGGGGCGAGCATGAAGGTGTTTATACTGCAGCAGACCGTGGTTTCCAACGTTTCTATAAAGCGGTTGAACCTGTTGGTGATGTGAAAACAGACTGGCAAATTATCAGTCTGATGGCAACTGCAATGGGTTATCCAATGCATTACAACAATACCAAAGAAATTTGGGATGAGTTGCGTGAGTTATGCCCAATTTATTACGGTGCGACTTACGAAAAAATGGCGGACTTGGCTTATATTCAATGGCCTTGCCCAACAGAGGATAGCCCAGGTACACAATATCTGTACGAAGGCGGTAACTTTGATACCCCTAACGGTAAAGGTCAATTCTTTACTTGTGACTGGGCGCCACCCATTGACAAACTTTCTGATGAATTCCCAATGGTACTGGCAACAGTCCGTGAAGTTGGGCACTACTCTTGTCGTTCAATGACAGGTAACTGTAAAGCATTGGCGGCATTAGCTGATGAGCCGGGCTATGTTCAGTTAAACACTGAAGATGCCAAACAACTAGGAATTAAAGATCAAGAGCTAGTTTGGATACGCTCCCGTCAAGGTAAAGTGATTACGCGCGCTGCAGTCAGTGATAGACCGAATAAAGGCGCGGTATATATGACTTACCAGTGGTGGATTGGTGCTTGTAACGAACTCGTTGCAGAAAACTTAAGCCCAATTACTAAAACTCCTGAGTATAAGTATTGTGCAGTATGTGTTGAGCCAATCAAGGA
This sequence comes from Proteus sp. G2673, assembly GCF_009915125.1. Lineage (NCBI taxonomy): Bacteria > Pseudomonadati > Pseudomonadota > Gammaproteobacteria > Enterobacterales > Morganellaceae > Proteus > Proteus sp. G2673. Next base: position 29,686 of record NZ_JAABLT010000001.1, on the reverse strand, counting down.
GCAGGCTCAGGCAGAACACTATGTGAAAACGGAGTACAGCAATATTAAACGTCGTTTAAGAGAAGCCGCCGAGGGCTAATCTGACCTAATTAGTATTGTTTTTCTGCCTTAAGACCGAGTTTATTGACTTGATGTTAATAAACTCGGTTTTTTTATGGTTTTTTATTACTGTCGGCGTTTTTCTTCTTCTGCTTATCGTCAAAAAATCACTTAATTTTTGTTTGAATATTCACCATACGTTGGCTCACAATAAAAAAGTGATATGTTACTTTTAATATAATCCTTTTCTAAATCAAGTGGATAAATTGCTTTTTAATTTATGCAATAATAATTTATGACTAAGCAACTGACTGATTTAAATAAAGCGTTAAGGGTAAATCAGGGTGTGCATTCATTGAGTCGAATTTATGTGATGGGTGAGCATCAACGGTGGGATAACGAGATAATAAAACCATAAAATCTTGGTAAGCCTGATTTTTATTATCATGAGTGAAAATAGGTGTACCGCTATGATTTAATTCATTATCTGCAATTAATAGAACATCAAGATATTGCGCATTATTGTGTTCATAAAGCACATTTTCAGGGTTAATTTTTTGCCAAGGTGTTCCTATAGCTTCTTGTGGTGAATGGACACGTAAAGCACCAGTATTATCTTTTACATTATGCTTATTCATCATAACAATCATGGTGTGGTCAACGCCATCCTTATGCACACCTTCAATTGAAAGTTCACTTAAAGAGTCTGGTTGAGCAATTAATCTTAAATGAAAAACAGTCGATATTGATTTTGGCGATTGTTGATCTGTTAAGTGACGAGGGGTAAATGCATTTCCTTGAATTAATAGCATTTTTAATTTTAACAAGGCTTGATAGGCCGTATTGCTCTGCCAGCGATCATCCAGCGCTCTAAAATGCCTTTGTGCACCACTGTCTTCACGAATAAATCCATCTTCTTCGGTGAGAACAAAAGGTTGATACTCTAGTCTGGAGATGGTTTCGATATCATTATCAAAAAGGTAGCGTCCTGTTCGAGTATGGCGAAATGAAAGAGTTGGATCTTGCGCCAAATAGTCGCCATATTCCATTAATGTATTAATATCTTTTTCTTTAGCACCTAATTGTTTTATTAAATCAATGACAATATTTTGGGGAATAAAAACATATTTATTATTTTTGTACTCTTTTTTTATTTCACTAATTTTATCTATAAGCAGGCTATTCATATATAATATGCTCCATTGATTGTTTATATTATTAATAATTAATTAGAGGATTATCTAATGAAATACGATCAATTAAATTATAGATAGAGACTAATAAGTTTCAAATAAATGAAATAAAAGAGTGTAATAAATTAATTACACTCTAATTAAATAAGTAATTATTTCAGAATTAAAGTATCTCTGGAATTGAAATACCTAAGCGTTGCATTCGTGATAATAACGTTGTTCTTTTTAATCCTAATTTTAAAGCGGCACCTCTAGCACCAGCAACTACACCGTTGGTTTCTCTTAACGCTTGAATGATCCTTTCTCTCTCCTCATCATCACTTTCTGGCGCATTAGTTTGCATACGCTTTTCAATAGATGAAGGTTGAGATAGCACCTGTTTTAAACGAGAGGGCTTATTAATGTGAAGCTCTTTTAACTGAAGATTTAATGTTGAACCTCGGGTTAAAATAACCGCACGCTCAATAATATTTTCAAGTTCACGGACATTACCCGGCCATGGATAAAGTGTTAATTGTTCCAATGCGTTAGCGGGAATACAATCTATTTTTCTATCCATTCTTCGCGCAATTTTTTGCGTAAAATGTTTTGCTAAAAGCGGAATATCTTCAGGTCGCTCTCTTAATGGCGGAATAATAATAGGAAAAACATTAAGACGATAATAAAGATCTTCTCTAAACTCACCTTCATCAGTTAATTCATGAAGATCTTTATTCGTGGCTGCAATCAGCCTAACATCAACAGGAATAACTTTATTACCACCCAGTCTTTCTATTTCTCGCTCTTGAAGAACACGCAGCAGTTTGGGTTGTAATTCAATGGGCATATCACCAATTTCATCTAGAAATAGTGTACTTTTATCCGCCATTTCAAATCGGCCAATATGTGTATTCGTTGCACCAGTGAATGCACCTTTATCGTGACCAAAGAGATCGCTTTCTAAAAGGCCAGAAGGTACGGCTGCGCAGTTCATTTTTATCATAGTCTTACTTTTTCGCTGACTTAGACGATGGATAGCGCGTGCAATTAATTCTTTACCCGTCCCTGTTTCACCCAATATAAGAACGGTACTATCACTTTGTGCTACTAATTCAATTTGTTCGAGAACATTATGCATAGCATCGCTTTGATAAATAATCTCACTAAAACCTGCATTATTATCTATCTGTTCATTAAGCCAAATATTCTCATTCTTTAAACTATCTTTTAAATGCGTTATTTCTTCATAAGCGGCCGCATTTTCAATGGCAATACCAATACGAGCCGCAATTTGTTGAAGCAATTGGCAAGTATCGTTAGTAAAAACACTTCCTATTTCATGTGCTAAAATTAATAAACCGAGAGGTTTATGATTAAAAGCCAGTGGCAATAACAAAGCCGTCTGCATATTTTGCTTAATTAGACGCTTAATCAAAACATCTTCCTGATCTTCTTTATTAATATCAATTAAGACAGGTTTATTCTGATTAATAATTTCTTCGGCTTTGTTATTCGCGCTACTGAATTTACGTTGTTGGCGAATAACAGATTTTCCAGTCTGATAACGACTAGAATAAAGAATACCTTCACTATTATTTTGTGATGAGGTACGGCATAACATAAGACTAATATGGTTTAGTCCAAAAAAACGATGTATTTCTTTAGAGACTTCAGAAATAAGACCATCCATGTCTAGATGAGCTAATACAGAATTTGTGATATCAACCAAAATTCGATATTGGTTGCGCTCATTACGAAGGCTCTCCATAGTTTCAGCATTGTTACTGCTTAATTTCATGACACCACCGATTGCCCTAAAAAATTAGCTATATTGTAGTAGGTTTAGAATAAATTTATATCAATGACTGAATCATTTTTGATCCAACCCGCTATTTTTGTATATGTAATGAAACTTAAGAATATAAACGCATCAAACCATTATATAATTTAATATATAGCGATTTATTTTATCGTCAATTTTGTCGAATAATTTGACGAAGTGACTTATCTATTAATCAATAATCATTTTTATTTGAAAATTATTTAATTGAAAAATAAGGAATAGTTATATCAAAAATATATTGGCATGAACTGTGCTAGATTCATTCTATTGATACTCTAATTATTACTCTTAATTAGAATAACTCATTGCATTTATCGCCATATATAACGGCTATATATAACAAAGATCAGGAGAATATGATGAACCGTTTCATCATTGCAGACCCTAAAAAATGTATTGGTTGCCATACTTGTGAAGTGGCTTGTGTTGTGTCACATCAGCAAGCAGACCAAGATAATTTAGCCATTGACCAAATTAGTGAGCAGAATTTTCAACCGCGAATTCATGTGATCAAAGGATTCTCAATCAGTACGGCAGTTGTTTGTCATCAATGTGAAGATGCCCCTTGTGCCAATGTGTGCCCGAATGGCGCTATCATTCATAACAAAGATTATTACTATGTCGATCAGGAAAAATGTATCGGCTGTAAAACCTGCGTACTGGCTTGTCCTTATGGCACGATGGAAGTGGTTTCTCGTCCTGTTATGCGCAAATCAACCGCGCTTAATACCATTGAGGCATTTAAAGCGGAAGCAAATAAATGTGACTTATGCCACCACCGTGAAGCGGGCCCTGCATGTATTGAAGTTTGCCCAACTCATGCTCTAGTGTGTATTGATAGAGATGCGCTTGAAGAGATGGTTAAAGAACGCCGTCGTAAAGCCGCTTTTGAAACCGGTGCTGAATTGTTGTTCTAAGATCAATAATAAAGCAACTATGTACTGATACTATAGTTGCTATTATTTATTCTGCTTCAATAAGGTATCGACATGCATGAAATCACGCTTTGCCAGAGCGCATTTGAGATAATAGACTCTCAAGCTAAATTAAATAATGCAAAAAAAGTAAAAAGCGTATGGATGGAAATTGGCGCATTATCTTGTGTTGAAGTCAGTGCACTTGAATTTTGTTTTGATATTGTTTGCAGAGACACCCTTGCCCAAGGCTGTGAATTACATATTGAGATTATCCCCGCGAAAGCATGGTGTTGGGATTGTCATCAAGTTGTCACTGTTTCAACCTTTAATGCAGGTTGCCCGTCTTGTGGTAGCCAGAATCTGCGCGTTGAAAGTGACGATGCAATGCGAATAAAGCAAATAGAGATCGAATAGAGGTTGTTATGTGTCTTGGTATCCCAGGCCAGGTTGTTGAAGTTGGAAAAACAATCACTGAAAATGCAATGGTCGATGTTTGTGGCGTTAAACGAGAAGTCAATATTGCGCTAGTCTGTGAAGGCGAGCCTCATACGATGATCGGAAAATGGGTGCTGGTGCATGTAGGTTTTGCTATGAGTATCGTCAATGAAGAAGAAGCAAAAGAGACACTGGATGCTCTGATGGCCATGGGAGAAGTGGAAAATGATGTCTCTGCTTTTCTTTATGGTGAAGAGGGCGCACCAAAGAAAAATTGAGTTAGTTTTGTACTATTGCACGATTAATTTCTTTTTCTTATACTTAACCTTCATCTTTTAAAAGCTGGGACGGCCCAGCTTTTTGTCTTTGTATTCAGGGGACGACCCCAATTTATCGAGTAGGGGACGTTATGTCTTGGATTATTCTTCTTATTGCGGGTTTATTAGAGATCGTTTGGGCTGTCGGCCTTAAGTACACACACGGTTTTACGCGTTTAACACCAAGTATTATTACCATTAGTGCCATGGTTGTGAGTATGGGAATGTTGTCTTATGCCATGAAAGGCTTACCAGCGGGCACGGCTTATGCGATTTGGACAGGCATTGGTGCTGTCGGTACGGCAATTTTTGGTATTCTCGTGTTTGGTGAATCAGCCAATATCTATCGTTTATTGAGTTTAGCAATGATTATTTTCGGTATTATTGGACTGAAATTAGCGAGCTAAACCAGAATATCAGGCACAAAAAAGCCACTCAATTGAGTGGCTTTTAATCTTCACGTATTAATCAATTACAGTGTAAATACGCCAATAATAGCGATAACACTGATAATTGCTGCACCACCATAGAATACCCATTTGCTTGCAGGTACATGCACTTTAAAATCGTGCAAAGTATGGTGAATACGGTGTAATGCACACCAAACTGGCAGAATGATCATTAATAGTAAGAACAGACGGCCAATAATGCTTTGGCTAAATGCCATAATACGTTCATAAGTAAATGCTTCTGGCGCAATACCCATTGGGATTAGGATACCGAGCAGGATAATAATAGCTGGAGAGACAATTGCACTCCACATACCACCTGCACCAAATAATCCCCAGAAAATAGGTTCATCAGAGCGCTTAGGAAGTTGATTCTGATTCATTATTTCCCTCCTGGGTTACATTAACGCTACTGCCAGAATAACGGCAGTAACAACGATAGTGACAGCCCAAAAACCACGAACAATAGGTTCTTGAGGCATTTTTTCATCTTTAACGACGATATTTACGGCTTTCGGTGCAAGCTTAAACCAAGTTGCAGTATGAAATACCGTCGCAATAAGGGTCACAATGTTAATCAGCATTACAATTGGGTTGCTCAGGAATCCAACGAAACCTGCCCAACTTTCTGGTCCATTTTTCAGTGCGAACACACCAAACAGTACAACCAGACTGAACCAAAGTTGTGGAAGACAAGTCCCTTCACGGGTGATATAGAAACGATAGAAACCGAGTTTCGTCCACCAGTTTGGTTGCATGCCACGAACATAAGGCTTACGTTTTGTTGTCATGTCTTGTTTCCTCCTTAACGTGGTTTCAGCATCGCAATGACAAAGTCTTGCGCACTGGCTGCTTTACCTTGCTGAATAGCGGCAGCAGGATCCACATGTTTTGGACAGACTTCAGAACAGTAGCCAACAAAGGTACAAGACCAGACACCGTTCTCACCATTTAACTGAGGCATACGCTCTTTTGCACCATGGTCGCGATTATCTGTGTTGTAACGTTGAGCTAATGTAATCGCTGCTGGGCCAATAAACTCTGGGTTTAGACCAAACTGAGGACATGCTGCATAGCAAAGACCGCAGTTGATACAACCAGAGAATTGGTGGTATTTAGCCATTTGAGCAGGAGTCTGTTTATTCGGACCTTCAGAAGGCTTACGATCATTACCGATAATATAAGGTTTAATCGCTTCTAAGCTTTCGATAAAGTGAGTCATATCAACAACAAGGTCACGTTCAACAGGGAAGTTACCTAGAGCTTCAACTCTTATGCCGTTTGGATATTCACGAATAAACGTTTTACAAGCCAATTTAGGCACTTTGTTGACCATCATGCCGCAAGAGCCACAAATCGCCATACGGCAAGACCAACGGTAAGAGAGATCAGGCGCTAAATTGTCTTTAATATAACCCAATGCGTCCAGTAATGAGGTTTGCTCATCATAAGGTACATCATAAGTGACGAAATGAGGCGCTTCGTCCGTTTCTGGGTTATAGCGCATGACTTCCATCTTAATGTGCTTCATGTCATCAGCCATTCGCTTTCTCCTTATTCTGCTTGTCTTGTGCAGTCGCTTCACCACCATAGACACGTTTAGCAGGAGCAGACTTAGTGATCTTCACATCGCTATATTCTAAACGAGGGGCACCTTCTGGGTTATAGAACGCCAGAGTATGTTTTAGGAAGTTCACGTCATCACGCTCAGTACAACCTTCGTCAAGACGTTGGTGTGCACCACGAGACTCTTTACGATTGATTGCAGAATGAGCCATACATTCAGCGACATCTAAACCAAAGCCAAGCTCAATTTTGTACAGTAAATCGGTATTAAAGACGCTACTGGTGTCTTTAATTTCAACATGTTTGAAACGTTCTTTTAATTCAGCCAGTTTATCAACGGTTTTTTGCATTAATTCAGGTGTACGATAGATACCGCAACCTTCTTCCATTGATTCACCCATTTCATCGCGAATTTGTGACCAGCTTTCAGAACCTTTTTGGTTCATCAGTTTTTTCAGGCCATCTTCAATGTCACGAGTACGAGCATCTAATGCTGATGCGTTAGCTGGTGCTGCTTCTTGAGCACAACGAACCGCTTCTTCACCTGCAAGACGACCAAATACAACCAGTTCTGCTAGTGAGTTAGAACCTAAACGGTTAGCGCCGTGTAAGCCAACAGATGAACATTCACCTACTGCAAACAGACCTTTAATACGAGTTTCTGTTTGTTGGTTGGTTTCGATACCACCCATAGTGTAGTGAGCAGTAGGACGAACAGGGATTGGCTCATTTACTGGGTCAACACCCACATACGCTTTTGCCAGTTCACAAATAAATGGCAGACGTTCATGAAGTTTTTTCGCACCCAGATGACGTAAGTCAAGATGAACAACATCACCACGGTGAGTTTTGATGGTACGGCCTGCACGCCACTCATGCCAGAAAGCTTGAGAAACTTTATCGCGAGGGCCTAATTCCATGTATTTATTTTCTGGTTTACCTAATGGTGTTTCTGGTCCTAGGCCGTAATCTTGCAGATAACGATAGCCATCTTTATTGACCAGAATACCACCTTCACCACGACAACCTTCGGTCATCAGGATACCTGAACCAGGTAGTCCAGTTGGGTGATATTGAACAAATTCCATATCACGCAGTGGAACGCCATGGCGTAAAGCGATACCCATACCATCACCCGTCACAATGCCACCATTGGTATTGTAACGATAAACACGTCCAGCACCACCCGTTGCCATAATGACCGCATTAGCACGAATTTGAACTTTCGTACCTTCCATCATATTGATAGCAACAAGACCACGAGCGTGACCTTCATCAACAAGGATATCGAGAACAAAGTGTTCGTCGAAACGTTGAATCTGTGGATATTTTAAGGATGTTTGGAACAGGGTATGTAGCATATGGAAGCCGGTTTTATCGGCTGCGAACCAGGTCCGTTCGATCTTCATCCCACCAAAACGTCGGACGTTGACTGACCCGTCTTCTTTACGGCTCCAAGGACAGCCCCAGAGTTCTAGTTGAGTCATCTCTGTTGGACAATGCTCAACGAAGTAATCTACGACATCCTGTTCACACAACCAGTCACCGCCTGAAACGGTATCATTGAAGTGGAAATCATAGGAGTCGTGAGCCTGAGTCACTGCTGCTGATCCGCCTTCTGCTGCCACGGTGTGGCTACGCATTGGGTAAACTTTTGAGATCAGAGCAATTTTCAGTTGAGGATTCGCTTCCGCTGCAGCTATTGCTGCTCGTAAGCCTGCGCCCCCGGCTCCGATTATCGCTATATCGGCATTAAAGGTTTGCACTGCGCTTCTCCATTGTTCAAGTGAAAATTGGAATAATTGTCTAGAATTCAATTCACTGACATTATTAATTTGTAATGCTATTTTTTTAAGCTATCCGTAACGAAATTGTTTCACTGCCTTGTGACTACGCTTGATAACATCTTTATTATCATTGACTGTAATTTTAGTATAACGAAATGTAGGGCACCGAAATTTGATATGAATGATGGTTTTCCCGTATTTCGCAAAAAAAGTGTGATCCACACCAAGAATTCTGGGTTTTGATAATAAGCCACCAGAAGAACGCGAAGATCAAATAGAATATATTTTTCTAAATTGGAAATTATAAATAGTAATGAATAATCTGTTTTGAAAGTATAGATAACTTTAATTAAAAATGACAATGGTTTTTTATAAAACATTGATTTTAAAGAGTGATTTTTTTATTTTTCTTAAGTCTAATTTAAATAAATAAAATTCCATTCTAAAAGTTAAAATAAAATTTTTACTATTTATCTAAAACAAATCGGTTTGTCTTGTTAATTGTTAATAAAATATTAATAATATTTCTAAAGGTTTTTAATTCTAATCAAAATACATAGATTTAAATAGAGAGTTAACTTTAAAGTTTAGGTGAACTTGGCTATTTAAATATAAGAATAGTGTTAGTTTATTGTTATTTCTAATTGAGAAAAAGAATTATTCTAATTAACTCTTGTTATAAAAATAGCAAAAAATCACGGCTTTTCTGATGTAAGTTGGTGTTTATTTAAACGATAAAAAGTGCCCAAAAGTAGATGTTTTGTAGAATTATATTTATTTGTCTTATATGTTTTTACTTAAAAAAGAAAAGAACAATGAAAAAATATAAAATGAAACACCTCTTTATTAGCAGAAATTTGTCTGTTGAAGAGGATGCGAGTAAACTGCACGCTCTGTTTTCTGTTGGAGTTTTTCGTTTATGAGTGAAATCGCGGATTGGCAGCCAAGCGCCTCAATCGCCAACTTACTAAAAAAGGCGAAAATAATCAGTAATATTAGGCGTTTTTTCACTGATCGTGGCGTGTTAGAAGTTGAAACACCGATGATGAGTCAGGCTACCGTTACCGATGTTCATCTTTACCCATTTGAAACCCAATTTGTTGGGCCAGGTGCTTCACAAGGGCTAAAACTTTATTTGATGACAAGCCCAGAATACCACATGAAGCGTTTATTAGCCGCAAACAGTGGGCCAATTTATCAAATGGGGCGTTGCTTCCGTAATGAGGAAGCCGGTAGATATCACAATCCGGAATTTACGATGCTAGAGTGGTATCGCCCTTGTTTTGATATGTACCGGTTGATGAATGAAGTCGATGATCTACTGCAAGAAGTGTTAGATTGTGAAGCATCAGAATCACTCTCTTATCAACAAGCATTTTTGCGTTATCTCGATATTGACCCTTTATCTGTTGATAAAGAAAAATTGCGTGAAGTGGCAGCAAAACTGGACTTATCAAATATTGCAGATACGGAAGAAGATAAAGATACGTTACTTCAATTGCTATTTGTTTCTGGAGTTGAACCTCATATCGGTTTAGAAAAACCAACCTTTATCTATCATTTCCCTGCGTCACAAGCCTCATTAGCTGAAATTAGTTCAGAAGATCACCGTGTTGCAGAGCGTTTTGAGGTCTATTTTAAAGGTGTTGAATTAGCGAATGGGTTCCGTGAACTGACGGATGCACAGGAGCAACGTCATCGTTTTGAACGTGATAATCGTCAGCGAGTAGCAATGGGATTACCAGAGCAACCTATTGATGAGCGCTTTTTAGCTGCCCTTGAAGCTGGATTACCAGAATGTTCAGGTGTGGCTTTAGGGGTTGATCGCCTGATTATGCTGGCTCTGGGGGTAGAACACCTTAGTGATGTGATTGCGTTCCCAGTTTATAGAGCATAAATACGATATCGATAATGCTAAAAAGAGAGCCTAGGCTCTCTTTTATTTTTTAGATTTTTGATTTTGTCTTCGTTTTTCCTCTGCTTCAAGGGCTTTTTCTTGAAATTTCGCAAATTTATCCCCTGTTACATCTTTCATATAGCGATAGTTAATAAACCAAAACGTAATACACGAAAATAAAATAACCCACCAAATTAAGAGTAGCTTTAATGAAGAATTAACACCCAGCATTAAATGAAAGCTAATTAAGACCATTAAGCTGACAAATATCGAGCTAAATAATCCTCCTGCAATTTGCGACATATATTTTTTTAACGGAGTGATACTGACTAATGGCAAAATAATCGCCATGGAGAACAGTACGCCAAATGTGGCGAACATAATAATCGAGATAGGTTCATTAAAGCTTAGAAACCAATCCGTTATACCAAAAAAAGAAAAGGGAATTTCTATCATAAAGTGGCCTCCTTACTAGGATAGAAAAGAGGGATATCTTTAAAATTAAAAATAAGCTTAAACAATACATTAGGAAAAATATGTATTTCGGTATTATAGAGTGTGACAGATTGATTAAAAAATTCACGTCTATCTGCAATACACTCTTCTAATTTTTTCGCTTGTGTCTGTAATAAGCGTAAATTTTTCCCACTGATAAGTTCAGGATATTTTTCAGCAATAATAAGTGATTTTTTTATTTGAGGTAATAACTGATTAGCTAAATCAACTTTTTGGTCTAATACCTCTGCGCATAAATAGAGATCTCTATTTTCAGCTAACTTTTTAAATAAGGTTTTCTCATGATCCATCGCTTTTTGTGTTATTGCTATCAGCATTGGGATCAGATCAACTTGTTTTTTTAATAAAACATCAATATTTGCAAAGGCTTTATAGCAATTATTTTTTAGCATCACCATATTGTTATAAATCATCACTAATTGGCGTATTAAAAAATAAACCAAGGCGAGAATAAAAATGATGAAAATAAGCCATTCCATATAATCAATTACCAAAATGAAGAGGTGTTATTAAAATAAAGTGTTAGGATGCCGTCTTGATATTCCATTGGTATTGCTAGAATGGAAAAGATAACAAAAAGAGCAATAATAACGATGATAGTCGCGTTACGACGAAAAGGACGCGCTTTGTTCCAACGAACAACATAATCTTGTGGTGATAAACCTAATAGATAGTGAGGAGCACTGTGTGTGATCACAACTTTATCATTAATCGTTTCTGCACTACCTATTAATAAATAAGTAGCATCAGCTTCTAATATATACTCCTTAAAACGTTTATTGTTATATTCCAAATCTTGATGAGGCTCGATACCAAGATGTACTAACGGTTTATCAGCTGCGAGAACTTGAATTGAACCACTATCATCTGTCATCGTGAAATTATTGATCTTTTTTTCATAGAGTGTTTGGTGATAGCTTTTCTTGCCTTCTTTATTTGTGGATACGTTATATTCATAATAGATGTAGCCATAACACTCTTTTTTACCTAAGCGACTTATTAGTTTTTCACCCGCAGTTATTTTGCCTTCAATTTCAACAAGTCCAATGGCTAAAGAGCGGATTTTTGATGTTGCTAGAATTTTTTGAAAGCGTAAAAAACGTTTTTCAGGTGTTCTTTTGACGATTTGGTAAACAAACATTAAAACGAAACTTAAAAAGAACAATCTTTGGTCAATAAACAAACTGAAGCTTAAACTTAATAATAAGAGGCTAATAAATACGGTGTTGATAAGTGCCGAAAATTTAGAGGATCCTTCATTTTGTAATTGGTGGTAATTTTTTATCGCTTTTTCACCAATATTAGCAATATGGTTTGAAATACCGTATGCAAATAACAAAATAACAGCGAATGCAATACAGGAGATAAGATTAACAACAGAGTTTTCACCACTAGGATAAACGTCAGTTTCTCGTGAGAAAAAAAGGTAATTCCCTGCAGCAAAGGCGATCCCTAAAAAGGGAACAATACTCAAATTGTTCTTCTTTTTTTTCGAGCGTTTACTACGTAAAAAATAGATTAATGCGCCCACAGTACAGCCGATAAAAAAATAAATTAACACTGCAATTTATCCTTAATGCGGTTATTTAACTTACTGTTACTTAAAATGAATCCCTTCAAATTTCATCTCTTCTTTTGGTATTTCTAGTAATTGCATACGTTCAAAGCGAAAAAGGCCGGCGATTAAGCTATCAGGAAACATCTCTATTGCGGTGTTGTAGTGAGTTGTTGCATCATTAAATCCTTCACGACGTTGAGCAATTTTATTTTCTACATCGCTAACACCTGTTTGAAGTAGTGCTAATTGTTCACCTGAAATTAATGTTGGATAATTTTCAGCAAGGGCAATCATACCCCGTAAAGCGGTATTCATTTCGTTTGATGCGCTGATTTTTTCATTAATATTTTGTGCTTTAAAATAGCGTTGTCTTGCGTCACTTAATGCAATAAATACACTTTTTTCGTGTTCCATTGCTTTTTCAGCTATCGTCATTAATTGAGGAATTTGGTCAGCTCTTTGTTTTAAAATAACGTCAATATTCGCAAATTGATTGCTTACTTGATTGCGCGCCGCAATAAGTCGATTGTAAGTTGAAATTCCCCAACCGATAAATAGAACGATAAGAACAAGTAAAATAATAGCCATTATTGTCATTGTGATCCCTTCCTTTAAATATTTAATAAATTAAATAATGATAGTTAAATTAAAAAGTGATTATGATTTTTTAATAAAATTGTGAGAATAAGTTAAAGAAAGATGGAAAAATATACAATCAGAAAGGGCGCAAAGATCCTACCCTTTTAAAAAAAGGTAGGATACTCGTTACACTTCAAGCTGAACTTTGAATTATTTAGCTTGTTTTTGTAAGAACTTAACGCCTAAATCAGGGAAGTCTGTAAAGACACCTTCAGCACCGGCTTGGTTATAAATAATGTCATATAGTTGATCACCATCTTTTGCATATTTAGGCAGTTTATCAATACGAACAGTAAATGGATGAATGGTGAGTTTGTTGGCGTGAGCATCAGCCGCCATACCGGTTAATGTGATTTTTTCTGGCGTCGAGTTCTCTTCGACTAACATGTGGTAATCAGGACCAATTCCATCAGCATAAGTGGCAATCTCTTTCATTGCACCTGGCTTAAACATCCACTCATAGCTGTAGTTTGTCCATGTACCGTCAGGCTGTTTCTCATAGGTCTCATTCCAGTCGGTATAAGCAATTAACTGAACGAGTTTTAAGTCCATGCCCATTTTTGGCATCAATTCTGTTTTGATGCGTTTTAGGTCGTTAGCATCGAATGATTGTAGATAAACATTGTCGGTTTTTTTCGTATAACCGTACTGTTTAAGCACTTCTAGTACTTTGGTGGTAATGTCTTTGCCTTCTTGTTCATGGAACCAAGGTGCTTTAATTTCAGGGTAAATACCAATATCTTGGCCTGTTGATTTGTTTAGGCCTTGGATAAATTCAATTTCCTCTTGGAAAGTATGTACACGAAAATCCGATTTACCCATAGGGAAGCGGTTTGGGTAACTTTGGGCTTTTTTACCGTCAACAATGTCAAAACCTTCAGTAAATTTCAGTCCTTTAATTTCCTCAAGCGTAAAGTCGATAGCGTAGTAACGGCCATCTTTTCTTGCTCTATCAGGATAACGATCAGCCACATCTGTTACACGATCAAGATAGTGGTCATGTAAAACAACTAATTCGTTGTCTTTGGTCATCACTAAGTCTTGCTCAAGATAATCTGCGCCTTGGGCATAAGCTAATGCTTTGGCAGGAAGCGTATGTTCAGGCAAATAACCACTTGCACCACGGTGGGCGATAACGACCTTATCACTCGCCGCTTGTGCGATTGCACTTAAAGATAGAGTTAAAAGAACGCCTGCAACTAACGGTTTTATTCTAAAAGATGTACTCATAAAGCTGCTCCATTTTAATTCTACGTACAATAAAGTTATGTACAGTTGGCAATAAAAAAAGCCACATCAAAACAGTTGATGTGGCTTGGTTTTTAGAGATGAGATTTAACTAATTTCATAAATAATCAGTTAACGATTATTCGTACTTCTGAAGCATTTCACGTTTGTGTTTGGTTTCAGTAACCATCACGATAAGTAATAACACAACAGACAGTGCACTACCGCCGATCATGACCATAAAGCCACCATCCCAGCCGAAGTAGTCAACGGTGTAACCCACGATAGCACTTGCCGCAACAGAACCACCTAAGTAACCGAATAGACCGGTAAAGCCTGCTGCTGTACCTGCTGCTTTTTTCGGTGCAAGCTCAAGAGCATGCAGACCAATCAACATAACAGGGCCGTAGATTAAGAAACCGATGATTAACATACACGCCATATCAACATTCGGGTTACCCGCTGGGTTCATCCAGAATACGATAGTTGCGATAGTAACTAAGGTCATGAAGAACACACCTGTTGCACCACGGTTACCTCGGAACACTTTATCCGACATCCAACCACACAGTAGTGTGCCCGGAATACCAGCGTATTCGTATAAGAAGTAAGCCCATGATGATTTATCCATTGCGAAGTCTTTTACTTCACGCAGATAAGTTGGTGACCAGTCCAGCACGCCGTAACGCAGTAAGTAAACGAACACGTTTGCAATTGCAATCATCCACAGAAGTTTGTTAGGGAACACATACTTCATAAAGATTTCTTTTGCAGTCAGTTCTTGTTCGTCAGTTTCCTTATAATCAGGTGGATAGTCGTTTTTGTATTCTTCAATTGGTGGAAGACCACAAGATTGTGGGGTATCACGCATTAATGCAAACGCAATCATAGCCACTAAGATTGCTGCAAATGCTGGCATATATAACGCTGCTTTCCAGTCGTTAAACCACGCCATACCTAATAAGAACAGTAATGGAGGTAAGCCACCACCGACGTTATGCGCACAGTTCCAAATCGAAACGATACCGCCACGTTCTTTCTGTGACCACCAGTGCACCATAGTACGTCCACAAGGAGGCCAACCCATACCTTGGAACCAACCGCAAAGGAACAACAGAACGAACATGATCATAATGCTCGAAGTTGCCCATGGCACAAAGCCCATAATTAGCATCACTGCGGATGCTAAAATAAGACCTGCAGGTAAGAAATAACGCGGGTTAGCTCGGTCAGAGAATGAGCCCATGATAAACTTAGAGAAACCGTAAGCAATCGAGATCCCTGATAAAGCAAAACCTAGGTCACCTTTAGAGAAACCTTCTTCTACAAGATAAGGCATTGCTAACGCAAAGTTTTTTCTTACTAAATAATAAGCAGCGTAACCAAAGAAAATCCCCATAAAGATCTGCCAACGCAGACGACGATAGACGGGATCTATCTGCTCTTTTGGCAAACGCGCTTTATGTGGCGCAGGTCTAAATAGACTTAACATATTAGCCTCCGATGGCTTTTATTTTAATATGTTGATATTAAATAATGACAAAACGAACAACGAAGTTATCAAAAAATTTTCTTTAACGAACTTAATAGTAAACTTATACAATCAAATTTACTGTGAGGTATTACTCAGTTGTCGAATAATTTTTCAAGATGTGCAATTTTGAGTGATATGTTAACTTTATCAAATACTTTTTGTTAAATAATTTGTGATTAGTATCACATATGTGGTTTTAATTTTTCACTCGTGAGCGTTTCTCTTTCGTTTTTGCTCATTATCAAACATTAACCACATTTTTTGTGTATCTTATACACTATAATTAACGCTAAAGAATAAATAAGCGTTTGCTGAATGTAATGTGAGAGGGCATCTCTATGATGAGCGGTTCACCAGTGACAGAAACTGATGTCATTATTATTGGCGGGGGAGCAACCGGTGCGGGCATGGCAAGAGACTGTGCACGCCGTGGATTACGTTGCGTCCTGCTAGAAAGACATGATATTGCAACCGGTGCAACCGGTCGAAATCATGGATTGTTACACAGTGGTGCGCGTTATGCAGTAACAGACCCAGAGTCAGCGCGTGAGTGTATTGAAGAAAACATGATTTTAAAACGGGTCGCTCGTCACTGTGTTGAAAAAACGGATGGCCTTTTTATTACCCTTCCTGACGATTCTTTAGAGTTTCAACAGACCTTTATTCAATCTTGCCAAGCGGCAGGTATTGATGCTCAAGCGATTTCACCCGAAGAAGCTATTCGCTTAGAGCCCTCTGTTAACCCGAATTTAATCGGTGCAGTTAAAGTACCAGATGGTACTGTCGATCCTTTCCGTTTAACCGCTGCAAATATGTTAGATGCCCGTGAACATGGTGCACAAGTCCTGACTTATCATGAAGTTGTTGGGCTTATTCGTGAAGGTGACCGTGTTAAAGGTGTCAAAGTTTACGATCATCAAGCGAAAAAAATGTATGAAATTCGCGCACAAATTGTGGCGAATGCGGGGGGGATTTGGGGACAAAAAATTGCTGAATATGGTGAATTAAAAGTTCGAATGTTCCCAGCAAAAGGGGCATTACTGATTTTGGGCCATCGCATTAACAATATGGTGATCAACCGTTGTCGTAAACCTGCAGATGCCGATATTTTAGTGCCTGGCGATACAATTTCATTAATTGGTACAACTTCAACACGTGTACCTTACGATGAAATCGACAATATGTATGTCACTCCTGAAGAAGTCGATATTCTTATTCGTGAGGGGTCAATGTTAGCGCCAAAACTGGCTCAAACTCGAATTCTACGTGCTTATGCTGGTGTACGTCCTTTAGTGGCAAGTGATGATGATCCATCCGGCCGTAATGTGAGCCGTGGTATTGTGTTACTCGATCATGCTCAACGTGATGGATTAGAAGGCTTTATTACCATTACTGGCGGTAAATTAATGACTTACCGTTTAATGGCCGAATGGGCAACAGATAAAATCTGTGAGAAATTAAATGTCTCTGCTAAATGTACCACTGCAGAAGAGGCATTACCTGGCTCCCGTCAATCCGCAGAGCAAGCATTACGTAGTGTTGTTTCATTACCTGCACCAATCCGTGGTTCTGCGGTTTATCGCCACGGTGATTTAGCCAATAAATTATTGAGTAATGAGCGTAGTGATAAGAGCTTAGTCTGTGAATGTGAAGCTGTTACCGCAGGAGAAGTTCGTTATGCTGTTAACTCTTTAACTGTCAATAACTTACTTGATTTACGTCGCCGTACTCGCGTGGGCATGGGAACATGCCAAGGTGAGCTTTGTGCTTGCCGTGCTGCAGGTTTATTAAACCGTTTACAAGTCACGACTCCTCACGAGTCAGAGCAACAGCTTGCCCATTTCTTAAATGAGCGTTGGAAAGGTATTCGACCAATTGCTTGGGGTAATGCGTTACGTGAGAGTGAATTCACCAGTTGGGTTTACCAAGGTTTATGTGGTTTAGATGCTGATATGATTGAAAAAGCAACTTCAGCGGAGGCAGATAATGAAATTTGACGTCATCATTATAGGTAGCGGACTTGCAGGTTTAACCGCAGGTATTCGTCTTGCTGAAGCAGGTAAGTCTTGCGCAATTATTAGTAATGGTCAAAGCGCACTACATTTTTCATCAGGTTCGCTAGATCTATTAACTCATCTTCCTGATGGTTCATTAGTGACCCAACCTAAAAAAGCGTTGGCAGCATTGTCTGAGCTTGCTCCGAAACATCCTTATAGCCGCATGGGTGAATCGCAAGTTTCAACCTTAATTGAACAGGCTCAAGCATTATTATCAACGACTAAAGATCTTGAATATCAAGGTAATGGTGATGAAAACCATTATCGTATTACACCAGTTGGGCGCTCACGTATGAGTTGGATGAGTCCAAAACGTGTACCAACTCATGGAATTGACCAAGCGTTGCCATGGAAAAAGTTAGCTGTTGTTGGAATTGAAGGCTTTTTAGATTTTCAGCCACAATTTGCAAGCAATACGTTGAATGAGCAAGATGTTGAAGCGATTCCTTATCATATCCACTTACCGTTATTAGATAGATTGCGTGATAATCCAAGTGAATTTAGAGCAGTCAATATTGCGCGCTATTTAGATAAGCCTGAAAACACTAAAGCGTTAGCAGAAGAGCTGAAAAAGCATATCGATAATAGTGTTGAAGCGATTATTTTACCCGCATGTATTGGTTTGGATGCTGAAGAGCCGGTGACGTTACTTGAACAACTGGTAGGTAAACCTATCTGTTTATTACCGACATTGCCACCATCACTATTAGGTATTCGTTTACATCAAGCATTAAAACTGCGCTTCCAAAAAGCGGGCGGTTTAATTATGCCGGGCGATCGTGCAGAACAAGTTGATTTAATTGGTAATAAAGTTACAGGTGTTCATACTCGAAACCATACTGATATTCCTATTCGTAGTGAACATGTTGTATTGGCAACAGGCAGTTTCTTCAATAATGGATTAATTGCGGAGTTTGATCGTGTCTATGAACCTTTGATGGAACTTGATTTGCTAGAGACATTACCACGCAATGAGTGGACACAAGTGAATGTCTTTGCAAAACAGCCTTATATGCGATTTGGTGTGGATACAGATAACCAATTAAGACCGATGAAATATGGTGAAGTCTTAGAGAATGTTTACGCTGTAGGTGCTGTATTAGGTGGGTTTGACCCTCTTAATGAAGGTTGTGGCGCAGGTGTTTCAATGATCAGCGCACTGTATGCAGCACAACAAATTTTACAGCACAATAAATCAGAACAGACCACATCTGCGGTTGTGGAGGCAGCACAATGAGTTTACATGATAACAGCTTTGAAGCGTGCATTAAGTGTACTGTTTGTACGACTTATTGCCCAGTTGCAAAAGTAAATCCACTTTATCCTGGCCCTAAACAAGCCGGCCCTGATGGTGAGCGTTTACGCCTGAAAGATCCAATGCTTTATGATGAAGCATTGAAATATTGCACTAACTGTAAGCGTTGTGAAGTTGCTTGTCCGTCAGATGTGAAGATTGGTGACATCATTTCACGTGCGAAATTGAACTACAATACAAAAACGCCAAAACTTCGTGATGCTATTTTAAGTCATACGGATTTAATGGGAACACTATCAACGCCAATGGCGCCGATAGTCAATACGATTACAGGACTAAAACCTGTACGTAAGATCTTAGATAAAGCACTTAAAATCGATCATCGTCGCGAATTACCAAAATACTCTTTTGGTACATTTAGAACATGGATGAAAAAACAGGTTGAAGAGCAGGCGCGTTTTAAAGATCAAGTTGCTTTCTTCCATGGTTGTTACGCTAACTATAACCATCCCCAATTAGGGAAAGATTTAGTTAAAGTATTCAACAAAATGGAGATTGGTGTTCAGTTATTAAAACGCGAAAAATGCTGTGGTGTTGCATTAATTGCGAATGGCTTTGTTAAACAAGCCAAAAAACAAGCTGCTGTAAACCTTGAATCGCTAACAGAAAAAATTGTTGAAAACAATATTCCTGTTGTTGCAACATCATCAACCTGTACCTTCACTATTCGTGATGAGTATGAACATATCCTTGATATTGATACCTCAAAAGTACGTGAAAATATCGAATTAGCGACACGTTATATTTATCGTTTATTAGAAGAGGGGCGTGAATTACCACTGAAACACACTCCACTAAAAGTGGTGTATCACACACCTTGTCATATGGAAAAAATGGGATGGACAGCATATTCCATTGATTTAATTAAACGTATCCCTGGTGTTGAGGTTATTGTTTTAGATTCTCAATGCTGTGGTATTGCTGGAACTTACGGTTTTAAATCTGAAAACTACGATGTTGCTCAAGGCATTGGTGCGGGCTTATTCCGCCAAATTGAAGAGAGTGGCTGTGATTTAGTGATCACGGATTGCGAAACCTGTAAATGGCAAATTGAGATGTCAACAACGAAAAAATGTGAACACCCCATTAGTTTATTGGCAAGAGCATTATAAGTATTGCCTATTAGATAATAAAAAAGTAATTGATTACTAAGATAACAAGCAGCTAGGGAGTAAAAGAGGATCTTTTATTCCCTTTTTTTATTCTTAAAAAAACACGTAACTATAAGAAAATAAAAAAATTAAATAACCTGATATTGAGGGGGCAGGTTATTTAAATACTTTCATTTTTAATGAGAAATATAGGTGTTTTGATAAAGCCAAATATTTTGGACTTTTTTAAGTGTGATATTTTGCCCATTAGTCAGCGATAATGCCTGTTTTCCTGCCTCATTAATAATGGGGATGTCTAATGCATTCGCTAATACAGTTGTGTTAGATAGTGGATTTCCATGACTTAATAAAATCCCTTTAATTTTATAAGGATAAAGTGTGATTAATGTTGATGGATGAAGTTGTTTTGTCACTAGAATAGCATTTGGATAAGGAGGTGGCGGTATTGGTGGTGCTGACGTCAAATAGCGTAGTAATCGAGATAAAATATCATCTAAATCACTTTCACCAGCACGCATATTATCATCATCCATTTGTGCGTAAGTATCTATTAAATCAATGAATGTTTGCTGTAAGGCAAATTCAGCATTACAGTGATATTTGTTTATCATACTGCATACAGTCAGTTGTAATTCGGTATTTTCTAATAAGAAGTGGTGACTAGAAAAAATATGGGCATATTGTTTACCAATTTTGTTATGCGTTTCTTCAGTTAACCAGTCTATATCTTTTTTGGATCGCTCAATTGCTTTCACGAGACGTTTTTGCTCTTCAAGTAATAAATTGGAGGATATTTTTTTACGGGGGATCACGAAACGATGATAAGGGTATAACCAAACAGGTGCGGTGATCGTTTTGACGGGTTCGTAATTTGTGTTTTTAGGGAGAATATTAAAATTAAGGAGATTTTCGCCTAATTGCAGTTTTTTAATTGTAATGGTTTTATGCGCCGCTTTTTCTGCCTCTTCAAGTGAATCTCCTCGCGCAATACTATTGGCGGCAGCCAAGGTGCCTTCAACAATCGGCGCCGAACTTAATATGACGTTAGTGGCAATGCTATGCTCAAGATCAGCAATGGCGAGAGCGGCATTTTTTGCTGAATGATAAGTATCAAGCAAAACCAGTACACCTTGTTTGCTATAACACTTTTCAATTGTGGAAAGTATAGTTTTTGGTGACACTTCATTAGCAAGATCAGAAGGTGTTTGATAGTTGCTCGCAATGGCAATTTTTACTTGGTGATTTACAGTCTGATTAACGAGCTCTTTAATACCATTGGCGAGTGTAAGGCTCTTTGAAACTAATACGATACTGACCATAAAGCCCTCTTTTTTTTTGTAAATATAAACAGGGAGATAAACACTCCCTGTTTACTCAGGCTTTAATAAAGCCATTCTCGTCCTAATTGGTCGGCAGTTAAAATTGCGGCATAAACTTTATCGGAATCGATATCAAATGGCATGTTGTAAATTGTCTCACCTTCAGCACAGCTTAATTCAGCAACTGCCATGATTTTTTCATTTAATTCATCACCTGTTGCATTGATACCCAGTTCTTCTAAAGTGACAGGTAATCCGACTAAAATACAGAAATCAAGGAACTCCTCTAATTCTTCTAATGGACTGTTTTCTAAAACTAATTGAACTAATGTACCAAAGGCAACTTTTTCACCATGATACATGTTGTGACACTCTTCTAATGCTGTAAATCCATTATGAATGGCATGGGCTGCCGCAAGACCCGCACTTTCAAAACCGATACCACTTAAGAAGGTATTAGCTTCAATAATATTTTCTACTGCAGCTGTACAAACACCACGGCTTACGGCGAGCTTTGCTTTATAACCATCTTCTAAAAGGGTGTTATAGCAAAGTTCAGCCAAAGCAAGCGCTACTAGTGTTGATTTACCCCCTGCCATAGTCTGTTTTTGAGCCTGACTACAGGCTCTTGCTTCGAAGTAGGTTGCTAAAGCATCCCCCATTCCAGCCACTAATAAACGCGCTGGCGCAGAAGCGATGATATTTGTGTCCATCACGACCACGTCAGGATTTGTTGGATAGAAAAGGTAACTATCAAATGCCCCTAATTCCGTATAAATCACAGAAAGTGCGCTTGTGGGGGCATCAGTAGAAGCAATGGTAGGGGAAATAACGACAGGAAGTTGGCATTTATAAGCAACCGCTTTGGCAGTATCTAATGTTTTTCCACCACCAACGCCAACGATCACAAGAGAGGCTTGTTCTTTTACAAGTTCAGATAGTCGATTGATTTCGTTATGTGTGCATTCACCATTAAACAGTTCAAAGTGCCCATTCACTTCATATTGAGACATACTGTCTTTGACGGTACTTCCGACGAGATCCATAACAAACTTATCAGCAATAATCAGTGCCCTATCGCCAAAAGGTTTTGCGTATTTACCAATATGGTATAGCGCATCTGGCCCTTGAATATATTTAGCGGGGGATTGAATAACTTTTAACATAATAGACTCCTACTATTCGCAAAAGAGAGTAAAAAATCCTTATGGTGGGGCTTGTCTTCCCAATTGACATTGAATTTTATGGAGATGAACTTAAACACATTAACAGTCTAATAGATGAATAAAATATTTCATTGCAAATAATTAATCATTTTTATATTAGCATGCAAAAAACATCCTAATACTGATATTTAAGTAATATTTTGTGAGTTGTTTAACTAATCATGCTAATTAATTACGATACGAAATATTTATGTAAAATAATTAATTTCTCAATCAGAATAAAGCTTCATAAAATTGACTTATGAAGCTTTATTATTTGAATTATGACATTAATATCATTATTTTTTTGCGAGGTGAGATGGATTATGAGTGAATTTCAGCATAATCTTGTTTTTTGTTTTCTTGGGCGAAAAAGTAGCGCAAAATAAAATTCAATAAAACACCATAAGCAGGTAAGAAAAACAGCATACAAATGGTCAATTTAAACACGTAGTCAACTAATGCAATTTCAATCCAATTCTCTGCCATAAATGCGTCAGTACTACGATAAAAAGCAATAAAGAAGAAGGCTAGAGTGTCGAGTAAATTACCAAAGAACATTGCTGCACTGGGTGCTACCCACCATTTTTGTTGTTGTCTTAAACGATTAAAGACAGATACATCCATGATTTGACCTAACACATAAGCCATAAAGCTTGCTGTCGCAATTCTTGCCACCATGATATTAAAATCAGCTAATGAGGCAACCCCTTGCCAACTTCCTTGGAAAAAGAGTGTTGAGATCAGGTAAGAAATTGCTAATGCAGGTAGCATAACAGCGGTAATAATGCGTCTGGCAAGGGGTGCGCCATAAATACGAACCGTTAAATCTGTTGCTAGAAAAATAAACGGAAAAGTAAAAGCACCCCAAGTGGTATGGAAACCAAAAATGGAGATAGGTAACTGCACAAGATAATTACTAGATGTAATTATTAGAATGTGGAACAAAGAAAGCCATAATAGCGCCACCGCTTTTTGGCGGGGAGTAAACGTATACATAAATTGTACCTTTTTAGTGATTGGGGTGAGGGAACCCAATAAAACAGTGATTTCTCTCTTAAATGAGAGGATGCGCATAATACGCCTGTTGCGCAACAAAAGCAAAGATTAGGAAGAAATACCGTTGTGCTTAATGTGCCGTGATGTGAACACGAAAGCGCGATATAATGACACAATCTGTCAGTGCAATAAGAATGGTTAATAGAATGAATGCTCAATTTGATGATGCAACTAAGACATTAGATACGCTAGGACTACGTTGCCCTGAGCCTGTGATGTTAGTACGTAAAACGATAAGAAATATGGCATTGGGGGAGACATTATTAGTGATAGCTGATGATCCTGCTACAGTGCGTGATATTCCTGGCTTTTGCCGTTTTATGGAACATGATTTATTAAATCAAGAGACGCAATCTGCACCTTATCGTTATCTTATTCGTAAAAAAGAGAGCAATTTGTAATTTATGCTGTAAATATTGCTCATCTTCACGCTAAAAAACCCAAACTCCAGATTAACTGAGGTTTGGGTTTCGTTATTTTAACGTGCTTACTCTTTATTTGAGGCGTTAATTTTTACTCTTAACAGCCTTAACGCATTGGCAGTAACCAGTGCTGTTGCGCCGGAATCAGCAAGAACCGCAACCCAAAGCCCAGTGATACCTAATAAGCTTGTTACTAAGAATATTGCTTTTAAGCCCAATGCTATCGTAATGTTTTCACGGATAATTTTACGTGTCGCACGAGATAATTTAATAATTTCAGGTAAGCCGGTTAAACGGTTATGTGTTAACGCCGCATCAGCTGTTTCAAGTGCAACGTCAGTACCGCTTCCCATCGCGACACCAATGGTGGCAGCCTTCATTGCTGGCGCATCATTGATACCATCGCCTACCATCATTGTGTTATGCGTTTTGCTGATTTCCATTACTGAAGTCACTTTATCTTCAGGCAGTAATCCTGCTCGGAAATCCATACCTAGTTTTTTCGCAATAGCCGCAGCTGCTCTTGGATTATCACCCGTTAGCATAACGGCATTGATGTTCATCTCTTTCAATAACTTCATTGATTCAACAGCATCACCGCGTAAGGTATCTTGCATAGCAATAACACCAATAAGCTGGCTCTCTTTTAATACGACAACCACGGTTTTACCTTCATCTTCAAGGCGTGCAACTTCTTGTTGCCAATGAGAAGAGAGCGATGTGGCTTCTGATAATTGAGAAGGTGCACTGACTAGAATATGTTGGCTATTTAAATAACCTTCAATGCCTTTACCCGCTAGCGCTTTACGATCTTCCGCTTCAACAACAAGCACGCCTTCATCTTGTGCTTTATTGATAATGGCTTTTGCTAATGGGTGATGAGAGCCAATTTCTACGGATGAGGCAAAAGTCAGTACTTCTTTTTCATTAAATCCGCTTTCAGCCACGACATCAGTAACTTGAGGTTTTCCTTCAGTTAATGTACCCGTTTTATCTAATGCGATAGTATTAACAGTGCCTAATTGCTCTAATGCCGCTCCGCCTTTGATCAGCGCTCCACGTTTAGTGGCTGCTGCTAATGCTGAAGTGATTGCCGCGGGTGTTGAGATCACCAAAGCACAAGGACAACCAATTAGTAATAGGGTTAAACCGCGATAAATCCATGTTTCCCACGGCTGTGAAAACAACAGGGGTGGAACAATGATAACTAGCGCAGAGAACAGCATAATTGCAGGTGTATAGTAACGGCTAAAGCGGTCAATAAAGCGCTCAATAGGGGCTCTACGCTCTTCAGCTTCTTCAATCAATTGCAAAATACGGTCGATAGCATTTTGCCCTTGTTCAGAGACGACTTTCATTTGCACAGATCTATCTACAGATAAACAACCTGCTGCTACTTTTTCGCCTTGTAGACGCTCTACAGGCACGGATTCACCCGTTAATGCACTTTCATCAAAGCTTGCAAATGCACTAACTAATTCCGCATCTGTTGGCAAACGTGAACCTGGGGCAATTTCAATAATGTCGCCTGGACGTAATTGTGCAACAGGGACGGTTTGTTTTTTGCCGTCTTTGATTAATGTTGCTTCTTCTGGCACTAGTGCCATTAATGCACTTACACCACGACGAGCACGACCTGCGGCGTAAGACTCCAGCATTTCGCCAATCATAAACAGCAAAATAACCATTGCTGCTTCTTCGGTAGCATTAATAAATAGTGCACCAATTGCGGCAACACTCATCAATGTTTCTATGGCGAAAGGGGTACCACTACGAATAAGTTGTAAGGACTTTTTCGCAATGGGGAATAAACCAATCAACGTTGTTGCAATAAAGGCAGTACGGCCTGCTTGAGGATCAATAAACTCTACGCCCCAGCTAATCGCCATTAAAAGTGCCAAGACAATAACAAATGAGCTCTCTTTTAAAAGACTCTGCTTTGTGACTTTTTTAGATTGAGGTGATGAGAGATCAAACAGTTCAAAACCAGCACTGTTAATTGCCGCAATCACATCAGCGCGTAGATCACTATCAGCATCAACGACCAATTTTTCGGTGGCAAAAAGCACTTTTGCTTGTTTTACGCCTGTGACTTTGAGTGCTGCGGTTTCGATCTTTTGAGCACAACTCGGGCAATCCATTCCTTGCACTTTCCAACTAAAGCGTTGCTGTGCTACTTTTTCTGGCTCAACGTTAGAAACAGCAGCGTTGATATCACAGCTTTCATGAGCATGTTCGTGGGAGTGTCCGTGGTGATGCTCATCCTCGCATTCAGGATCACTTTTATCTATTTTGGTGTGGGAATGTCCGCTTTTAGTATGTGAGTGCGTACTATTCTCTGTATGACCTGAACAACATTGAGAGCTTGAGCAGCAAGCATCGGTATGTTTATTGTGTTGATGAGCATGTTTAGTCATAACTGGCTCTCCTCGTTTAACAAAGTAAAGTCTAAATTCATTTATCTGATAAGTACTTTACAGCTTGGAGTAGAGTCCAGAGTCAAGATACCAAAGGGACATTCATTGGCAAAAAGTGCGAATTAGGTTAAAAAATTAACCCCTTATTCTATTTTGTAAAAACAAGGGGCTGATGGATACTAAAGGAATAACG
Organism: Proteus sp. G2673; assembly: GCF_009915125.1. Taxonomy (NCBI): domain Bacteria; kingdom Pseudomonadati; phylum Pseudomonadota; class Gammaproteobacteria; order Enterobacterales; family Morganellaceae; genus Proteus; species Proteus sp. G2673. The sequence continues at coordinate 2,691 of NZ_JAABLT010000001.1, read as the reverse complement.
CTCTAACAATGAAGAAATGCCCAATAAAATAACAGGCACTGACAAGTCCTTTAGAAGCTGAAAATGAGAAGCGGAAGCGGTTGATTAGCCATATTGAGTAAGCGATTACTAACAATAATGAACCAATCATCACTGATAAGTTGTAATCATTGCTTAAGTAGAAGAATCTTTCGCCCGCAACCCAAAACATAGCAAAGGCGGCTAATAAAGTTAGAGAGGCAGGGATAGCTAATTTATCAAGCTTAGCCCAAACAATGACTAGAATGATAATGAAAGCAATAATAACGAATCCAAGTAAAGGAAGATAGAAAGAGAGTTGGAGTGGCAGTAAAAAACTCACCATATAAAGTATGTAGCTTAAGAAAATCAAGGTAATGGATGGTAGTAAATACTTACCATCAAATATTCTTAAGATATCAGAAAGTAGTGTCGCTAATAATGCACCTACGATAAGGTAGCTATTAATATTGTGTTCGGGAACTTGCCATGCCCAAAGTAATAAAAGAAGTAGTGTGATAGGACGGAATAACCATCGTTGCCAATTAGGGCCTCGATATGCGGCATCGATATAAAGCCATCCGGAGAATAATACGGCGAGAAACGGCCAACTCATAATATCTTCCTTATATTCAGAACTGTTTTATTATTGATAGCAGAAAGTTTAATTTAAGAATAGCGGTTAATGACGAAACTGACGTACTTATTAAAATAATATCAGCACACAGTGTTGGGTCCATGTAACGATAGGAATTAGTGTAATGAATAAAGCGGCTATTTTAGGAATTGCAGTACTGATCATTATTATCGCATCAGCGACTTATCGTTTTTTTGAACAACGCAAACAGCGAATAAGTGATGATAATGCACCTGTAAAACTTTATATGGTTGAAGTGATTGATAAAAAAGAAATAGCGGCGAATGAACGACGTTCAAGAGAAAATGATGTCACTGGCCCAGAAATAACACATTATTATCAAGTTACCTTTCGTTTAACCACTGATGATCGTAAAGATTTGGTTTTGAATATTGATAAATCATCTTATCAAAATATCGAACCTGAAATGAAAGGGCGTTTATTTATGCAAGGCAGTCGTTTTGTACAGTTTGAAACAGATGTGCCAATCGATGAGCAAAATAATAAATAAGCGAAAGCGGTTAATAAGATTGGCAACCTCTGGGGTAGGTGGGTAACCCCAGATAATTGCGAAGATATATGAAGATTACAGCTATTGTTTCGTTTTATTTTTCTGTTTTTCTTCGTATTCTTTTCGTAATTCTTTTTGTATTTTTAAAAGCTCAAAGATCCCAAAGAAAAAAATGCGAAATTGTAATGCCGTTGACGGTTTTTGATCTTTAGGTTGCCCTGCTTTATACATGACAATTTGTAATCCATGCATAATCACCATGAAAATTAATGCAATATCCATAAAGTATTTTAGAGGCTTAGGAAATGGAGAAATAATATTTAAAAGCAGAAAGCCCCAAACGCCGACCATTAAAAATCGGCCAAAAAAGATTAACATAACAACTCCATAAAAAATTAAGCAGATAAACTGCGAATATAAAGACGATACGCAACTTGTCCTGCGATCTTCTCTCTATGCAATGTCCAATGGATTGGCAGTGTATAAGTCTGTGCTTTAACTTCTTCCTCAATATAAATATAGCAATCTTGCGCTAACCAGCCGTTATTTTCTAATAATTGGACAGTGTCAGACAACATGCCTTTATGAAAAGGAGGATCTAAGAAAACGACATTATAAGGCGTGCCTTGCTTTGCGAGAAAGGATAATGCGCTGTCTTGAATAACATGTCCATTATCAGCATTAAGTAAGGCTAAATTTGCAGTAATTTGTTGAGCAACAGGACGTTCATATTCAATAAAGGTCGTTTCACGAGCATAGCGAGAAAGGGCTTCAATTCCTAAACCACCGCTACCAGCAAAACAGTCGAGGCAACGGGCATCTTGGATAACAGGCATTAGCCAATTAAAGAGCGTTTCTTTCACTCTATCTGTTGTTGGTCGTAATCCTTGGCTATCAAGAACAGGAAGTTTACGACCACGCCATTTACCCCCAATTATTCTAATTTGTCCCATTGGGGCTTTTTGTGGTTTTTTGGCCATATTATTTTGATTTATATCGTTTAAACGTGATTTCTGGAGTGTTTTTTTGAATAAGGGATCAGTGTCTCTTGATATCTTGATGACTTCCCTTGATTTAATACGGAATAATTTACCATAAAATTCGTATAAAAGATGCGTTTATCCATGATCAAATGATAGACTTCATTATTATTTTCAATATCGTCAATGTAATCGCGCCATGATTTAGTGCGAGGAGTTTAGTAGCTAATGGCAAAAGAAAAAAAAGGTTTTTTCTCGTGGCTCGGTTTTGGGCGTAACAAAGAAGAAAATATTGAGCAAGAGAAAGAGCAGCAACGCTTAGAAGAAGAGCGTTTAGAACAAGAACGTTTGGCAAAAGATGCCCAAGAAGAAGCTGCTTGCCAAGCACAGTTAGAAGCGGAACAAGAGCGCTTAGAAGCGCAACGTCAAGAAGCAGCACGTTTAGAGCAGGAACGTCTGGCACAAGAAGCTGAAGCTCAACGCCTTGCGCAAGAAGAGGCCCTGCGCCAAGCGGAACTTAAAGCAGAGCAGGAACGTTTAGAAGCGCAACGCGCAGAGCAGGAACG